>NZ_CALIED010000075.1:0-60297 GCF_938022135.1 uncultured Psychrobacillus sp. | reverse complement strand
AGCTTGTTGATGCTGTATGTCTTAACGTTTTGCATGTTCAGTTTTCAATGTTCATATAATGTATTTTGTCGTTTTGTTTTAGCGACCTTTGTATCTTAACATCGTTTTAACATGAATGTCAACACTTAATCATAAAATTTATTAAAACAAATTGAAAAGGTGTGTGTTTCCTTGAAAACAAAGCTCTTAATAACCATCACTTCTGTATTGTTATTCTTGCTTTTACTCTTCGCACCCAATACTTACTCTACACTTCTTCCCGTGTTCCAAGTAACCGAAAAACCAAGTGTTATATCGAAGGGAGCCTATGGGAATACGGTAACTATCGACCTATCATTTGGTAGAGAGGATGTAGAAACCCTAGTAGAAGGTTTAAAAGCTCCTTATCCTCATTTTTTCATTAGCATTGAATGGATTGAGCGATCTGAGCCCATTATTAAAATTATGCAGGATAAAAAAATCCCTATTAGTCTGTTGGGTAAAGAGGGCTTACTGTATATAGAGGACCGGAGTCTATTTAAAAAAGAAATAGATAGATTTGAAGAGGCTATTGGTGTGAAGCCAGATTGGTTTCGAACTTCTGATTACGAGTTCCCTGTTGAACTTCAAAAAGATGCCTGGAAGGAGGAAGTAAATCTTTTAGGCTCTACTTTAGTTTTAGGAAATACTGTGCCTAAGCTTACGAAGGGAGATATACTTACCGTTCCTCTCCACCAGGAAGAAAGAGTTGATACAATCCAGCTTGCAAAATATTTAAGATCACAATCTTTTGTTAGTATTGAACAAAATATATTTAACATGAAAATGAAAACCAAAAGTTATCCCTAATAGCGTAGAGAATTCAACTATTCTTCTATAATAAAAAACTGCTCCGACTAATAGTCAGAGCAGTTTTCTTATTTAACCTTTGCCTCGGCTTCTCTTCTCGCTTTTCTCCGCGCTTCTAGTTTTAATCGGTCTTCATCAGATTTAGCGTTGTATTTTGGTAAAGCCAATAACTGATATGCATTAACCGCTAGAATTGGGAACAATAATAAAGTAACCCAGCTATCGACGTTATCTGCATTAACCATTAAGACAGGAAGCCACTCTATTGTTGAAATTACAATCATAAAGAACAATGCAGAGATTAACACGTGTTTTTTCGTTTTATTTGCTTTGATAAGCGCCACCACTACTCCTGTTCCGATTAGAACGACTAACAAGAAAGCGTATAGCCAAACTTGCGAAGTAGTCTCCGCGTTTGGACGGAAACGGAACATTATTAAATCAAATATGACAAATGCAATGATTAATAACTGTACCCAATTCCATAAAGTTAGGGTTCTAAATATATTTACACCCATTTGGTGAATCGTTAAATATGCGAAAAATCCCATTTGAGTAATAACACTTACGGTAAAGCCCATTACTACCATAAAAGCAAAGGCAGCAAGAAACTCACTCCATTGGCCTGCTTCAAAGTATTTAGCAAAGGCATCATCCCAACGGATAAATAGACCTAAAACTCCTGTTATTAAACCACCGATGAGCATGGAATTGATAAAAAATTTAAACCAATTTCGTATTGTCACAGCTAGGTTGCCTCCATCTACTCTATTTCATCCTTCAATTGTAACAACGATTTGCCAAAAAATCTATTTCTTCATAATATCAATACATATTTCCGTACTAAATGTGAACAATAATTGAAAAGGATGGTGAGGAATCAATGAAGTATTTCGCCCTGATTTTATTAAGTATTGGTTTACTAGCTGGTTGTAATGACTCTTCTAGTACTCCTTCATATGAAGAAAACAAAAAAATGTTAATCGATGCTTTACAGACAGAGGATGGTAAAAAAGCGATTCGAACTCTTTTAGAGGATCCAAAGTTTCAAGAAATGCTTGTAATAGACAGTGAGCAAGTAAAAAAATCAGTAGAACAAACCATGCTTTCTAAGGAAGCCGAGGAGTTCTGGAAAGAAATTTACCAAGATCCTAAATTTTCTGAGACCATGGCTAAGAGTATGAAGAAGCAACAAGAAGACTTAATGAAAAGCATGATGAAGGATCCAGAGTATCTGAAAGACTTAGAAACATTCTTTAGCTCAGACGAAATGAAAAAAGAATTAGAGAAAACATTGAAATCGAGTGATATGAGAAAAGAAATTCAAAAGGTTGTGGAAGAAACTATTCAAAGTCCGTCTCTCCAAGCAAAATGGCAGAAGCTAGTGGAAGAAGCCGGTGCTTCTAAAGAAGAAGGTGGCTCTAAAGAAGAGGGAGGTAAAAAAGAAGAAGAAAAATAGGCCGCTCCTCTATGGAAACGGCCTTTTCTTTATGCTTTTTCTATTACTTTTTCAGCTATTTCTAAATATAGCTTCCCAGTATCATGCGTTTCGCCGTATACAGAAGGAGCAAAGTCAATGTCGTTCCAGTCAGGCTGACCTAATGGAATTTGGCCAAGAAGCTCGGTACGAAGTTCATCCGCAAGTTTTGGTCCTCCACCTTTTCCAAAAACAAATTCCTTTTCGCCTGTAGATTTAGATTCATACCAGGACATATTTTCAATAACACCTAGAATTTCATGGTCCGTCTGTAATGCCATTGCACCTGCACGCGCTGCTACAAACGCAGCTGTAGGGTGAGGAGTGGTTACAACGATCTCTTTAGAAGCCGGTAGCATTTGGTGTATGTCTAACGCGACGTCACCAGTTCCGGGCGGTAAATCTAGTAGCAAGAAATCTAACTCTCCCCACTCTACGTCTTTAAAGAATTGGTCTAACACTTTCCCTAACATTGGTCCACGCCAAACTACTGGAGTATTGTTCTCTACGAAAAATCCCATGGATATTACTTTTACGCCTTTGCGTTCCACTGGAATAATTCGATCCTCTTTAATCTGTGGCACGTCTTTAACACCCATCATATCAGGCACACTGAAGCCGTAAATATCTGCATCTACTAATGCAACTTTTTTACCTAATCTTGCTAGAGCAACAGCAAGGTTTACGGAAACTGTAGATTTACCTACTCCACCTTTACCCGATGCAATCGAGATGATTTTTACTTTACTGTTTGGAGAAAGAATATCTTCGCTATCGCTTTCTTTCCCTTTTCCTCTGAACTGCTCCAATACTTCTTTAGGAAGCTCCTCAAAACGAATACCTACAGTATTTGCACCAGCGTTTTTTAAGACTTCAACCACTTTTGTTTGTAATTGCATCTGCTCCGCAGAGTTGATCTTAGCGATTGCAAGCTTAACGCTAACATGATTCTTTTCTTCTTTTATTGAAACTTGAGAGATACCATTCGTTTCTTCAAGCGTTCTATGTAAAAACGGATCGTTTAATTCCCCAAGTAATGTACGAACTTGATTCTCATTAATCATTGTGTAGACACTCCCCTTTAGTTAACTATTCGCAATATAGTATACCATATACGAGTGTCTACCATCCCATCAACGGCTCAATAAATGCTTTCTTCTACAAATACACCTATCCCTTTAGCTATAGCATTTACCATCTCATTTTGATATTTGTCTGATGTAAGTAACTCTCTTTCCTCTGTATTACTTATAAACCCTGTTTCTACTAATACCGCTGGGGCTTTTGCTTTCTTTAAAATGTATACTTGTTTAATAGCTAGAGCTTCTCGTTCTGTGTTTCCTATATTTGTTCTAATGGAAGATTGAATAGATTTAGCCAACAGCTGACCACCCTCATGTCCTTCTGCATGGTAGAAAACTTGAGCACCTCTCCATCTTTCCTCTGGCACCGCATTCACGTGCATACTAATTACCATATCCGGCTCAGAGTTATTCATTATCTCCTCGCGAAGCAGAAGGTCAGCTCGTTTTCTAGCTCTTGTAGTTGGAAAGTCCTCATCTGGTGAATGTTCAGCTACAGCGTCTCCTTCTTTAGTTCTTGTCATAACAACGGTTGCACCTTGAGACTTCAATAACTTCTCTAGTTTAAGAGACATAGCTAATGTAATATCTCTTTCCACTATTTCTCCATAACTAGCGCCGCCATCCATACCACCATGGCCTGGATCAATCACAATCTTTACCCCACTCAAAGGCTCTGGCAGGAAGAAACCAATATCACTTGCTCTCGTACTGTACGTTACAGCTAATAGAGTGACAAAAAATAAAACCCCAATTGTTAACCATTTCTTCAGAATAATCGCCCCTTTTTCACTCATTATACGTACGAGGGACAAAGAGTATGATTAGATTCTAGGCTTCATTTTAGAACTTATCCAAAACGAGGGAACTGATAAAACTGTAATAATAGATATGATAAAGAACACGACTGCTCCAGCTCCTATGTTGTCTAAAAGTATGCCTCCCAAACTAGGAGCAATTATTCTTCCTATAGACTTAACTCCGGTTAGAGCGAAGTAAGTTCCTTTCTCATGATCCTCGCACATACTGTCTATATGTATATCTACCATTGTAAATACGAGCACCTCTCCAGCAGTGAAGATTATCATTGCTCCAATCAAAACAATAATATTAGGACTTTGGCCAAATATTAATAACCCTAAGGATAACATCCCACTTCCTATCATGAGAGAAGTAGTCGTACTAATCCGCTCTCCAAGCTTATAAACAAAATATTGAATGATAAGAACCGTAATAGCATTCGTAGTGATCAACCATGCAAAATATTGTACAGCAAGCTCAGCGTCAAACGTCCTTCCGAGATATTGGCTGAAGGTCGAATCAAACTGACTGTATCCAAAGGTTACAAAAATAAGAGCTAGTACAAAAATGCTAAACGCATAATCTTTTTTAAATACATAAAAAGATTGAAAAATAGATGATTTACTTGCACTAGCCACTGGCCTCACCATTGGATACTTCTTAAACAACACTAAAAATGTAATAATGTTAATTAAAAAGATAAAACCTACTCCAAAGAATATATTCTCTAGCCCAAAACGCTGAAAATAGACAGAAGTAAGGGGAGCTACAGCAGCAGAAATATTAATCAAGAAATATCGGATATTAAAAATTAGTCTTCTATTCTCTGGCTCCGTATAAAGACTCAATAGAACACGATAGGTCGGTTCTACAATCGATTGACTCATCCCAAGAACAATAGCAAAAATGATAAATCCTGCGTATTGATCTATAAATGGAAAATATATATAACACGCAAGATACCCAGCTAAGCCCGTAATGATTACTTTATTTTTAGGAAATTTATCAATATAAGGACCAATAAAAAAACTCATAATAAGTCCTGAAAATGCAAGAGTGGAAAGTATAGCTCCAATTTGCATGCCCGTATAGTCAAACTCATTCAATAAAAATAAAGTTAGGTATGGAATAACTAAAAATGTTCCAAATCTCGCTAAGAAAATGCTCACCAAAATGGTGGAGGTAACAACATTAAATTTTTTTCTCATTTCAACCCTGCTTCTCTCTATTTTTCGTATTCATATAAGCAAACTTGCTTGTCACCCAAGATTATTTCTTTTGCTAGTCTCATTCCTGTCTTCTCTGCTACCTTCCTAGATGCTAGGTTTCCCTTCTGAACAAGCGATATATATCTATCTTCTCCTAGCTGGCTCAACCCTCTTTCTAACAAAGATTTTGCAGCTTCACTTGCATAACCATTTCCCCAATGCTCTCTAGCAATCCAATAACCAACTTCTAATTCTTCTCTTCCCTCTATCACCTGTGGGACAATTCCTGCATGCCCAATAGGTACTCCATCCGTTTTACGGACAAGTAGCTTTAATCCATACTCCTTGTTTAGCTCATAATGTTGGAATATCCATTGTAAGAAATTTACGGATTCCTCCCGGTTTCTTGGCTTTCCACTCCCTATAAACCTCATCATTTTCTCATCCGATAGCATCGAATATAGAAATTTAAAGTCATCCTCTGTATAAGAACGGAACATTAATCGTTCAGATGAAAACAATTCCCCCACCTCCAATATGTATAATTGCTAACTTAATATACACCTTCGCAATTTATGCTACAATCACTATTTCGGCAGAAGATAAATTTTTCTTAATAATTTGTTATTAAATAATAATTTCCCAGGTAATAAATTTTTCCATTATGATAAAAAGGTAGATTAAGGTGCTGAAGACCCAATCTACCTTTCTCGTTAACCTATTTTTTTTACTAAGTAATATTGTTTACTATCCTTCGTAGGAAAATCATCCACAATCCCAATTTCTTCGTAACCAAATTTTTTATAAAAATTCGGGGCTTGAAAGCTAAAGGTATCTAATTGTATAAGCTTACAGCCATGTTCTATCGCAAATTCTTCTATCCTAGTTAGCAGCTCTTTACCGTGACCCTGCCCTCTCAATGAGTCATCCACCCATAGGAAGTCTATATGAAGGTGGTACCAAAAAATTGTCCCTGTAATTCCTCCGAGAATTTTTTGATGTTCATCACGCAGTATGTAACTGATCTGTTGTTTCGGGTGCTTCACTTCTTCAGGAACATTAACCATATTATGCTCGATAACCTTTTGTCGTATATAATCACTATCCGCCTGATTCCATTGCTTTATAATTTCCATGCCAACATTCCCCTCTCCACGTTCTTTGTTTTGTTTCATTTTATTTATATAATTACCTTTTTATATAAAACAATATAACAAGATTCCACTGGTGCTACTTCACGAGCATCTGACTCTGCTGTGTTGCGGTCAGTATATCAACAATTATTTTATTTGTCTCTAATTTATATTCTCCATCTTTAAACTCTTAGCATTCGTCCATACCTGTCGAATACGCCAATGTTTATTTTTCCACGAAAAAACCCTCTCCCAAATTGGGAAAGGGTTGTAAATTCGATATTAACGTTTTGAGAACTGAGGTGCACGACGAGCGCCTTTAAGTCCTGGTTTTTTACGTTCTTTCATACGTGGGTCACGTGTTAAGAATCCTGCTGATTTTAAAGCTGGACGGAAATCAGGATCTACTGTAAGTAGTGCACGTGCAATACCGTGACGGATTGCTCCTGCTTGACCTGTGAATCCACCACCATTAACGTTTACATGAACATCGTAGCTACCTAAAGTTTGAGTAGTTACTAATGGTTGTTTAATGATTTCACGTAAAGTTTCGTATGGTACGTAATCTTCTACGTCACGTTTGTTGATAACGATTTTTCCTTCGCCTGGTACTAAACGTACGCGTGCTACTGAGCTTTTACGGCGACCAGTGCCGATATATTGAACTTGTGCCAAGTGTATGTCCTCCTCTTAATTATTATCCGCGAAGCTCAAATGCTTCTGGTTGTTGTGCTGCATGTGGATGTTCTGCTCCAGCGTAAACGTGAAGTTTTCCGAACATTTGACGACCTAAAGTGTTTTTAGGAAGCATTCCTTTGATCGCTAATTCGATCATTTTTGTTGGGTACTTAGTACGCATTTCTAAAGCAGTACGTTGTTTAAGTCCACCAGCAAATTGAGTGTGACGGTAGTAAATTTTGTCGTTTAACTTGTTCCCAGTTAAATGAATTTTTTCTGCATTGATAATGATCACATGATCACCAGTGTCAACATTCGGTGTGAATGTTGGTTTGTTTTTTCCACGTAAAATAGCTGCTACTTCAGAAGCAAGACGACCAAGAGTTTGGCCTTCAGCGTCGATAACTAACCATTTACGTTCTACTTCGTGACCTTTAGCCATGAATGTTGTACGCATGTATTTTGTCCTCCTAATTCAATCATAATCGATCTATAATTTTCTATATCCTCATAACAATAAGTTTCGGGGCTTATATTGTGGGGCTAATGAAAATACCATACATCATCATAACCCGCCGTCGCTTAATAGTCAAGTATTTTTCCATAAACACCTGGAAAAGTTGCTATATCATGAATACTCTACTTTTTCTAGGTATAAACCGTGTGCTGGAGCGGTTTTCCCAGCTTTTTTTCTATCGCAAGATTGAAGAATTCCCGGTAGCTCGTCTACATTTTTTTTTCCTATTGCCACTTCCCATAAAGTGCCTGCAATAATTCGGACCATATTATATAAAAAACCACTGCCGTTAATCACCATATGCAGCTGATTAGATTCTTCTTTCCATTCAAAGTCTATCGATCGTACCGTTCGAATAAAATCTTTCACACTAGTTTTAGATGCACAGAAGCTTGAAAAATCATGCGTTCCTAAAAGGTGAACAGAAGCTTCCTTCATCAATTCTACGTTAGGCTTATATCTATCTACATGGACCGTATAGTTACGCTCAAAGGGACTTTGAATCTCTTCAAGCGACCATTTATAACGATACGTTTTACCCGCTGCATGGTATCTAGCATGAAAGTCGGCAGCCACTTCTTCTACGAAAAGTATTCGGATATCCTTTGGGAGTTGAACATTCAAAGCAGTTCTCCAGCTGTCCATAGATAAAGTAAAGGGACTATCAAAATGGATTACCTGCCCTGTAGCATGAACCCCAGCATCCGTTCGTCCACTTGCTACTACCTTTACTAGCTCTCCTTTATGGATTGTTTGTAGAACTCGTTCAAGCTCTAACTGTACGGTTCTTTTTCCCGGTTGGATTTGATAACCCGAAAATTGACTCCCGTCATAGCTTATTACAGCTCTTAAACGCATACGGTTACCTCCATTTACTGTCTAAAATAAACAAGGATAGCAGCCAGTAGGACAAGAACGACTAAAATTGACGTATCCTTCTTCCTCCACTCAAGCTTGCGATATCTTGTCCTTCCTTCTCCACCTTTATAGCCGCGAACCTCCATAGCTGTTGCTAAATCTTCTGCTCGCTTAAATGCACTCACAAATAGTGGAATGAGCAGCGGTACAATAGCATTCATGCGCTGCTTCATACTTCCTGACGTCATATCCGACCCTCTTGCCATCTGTGCTTTCATAATCTTGTCGGTTTCATCCATAAGAGTTGGGATGAACCTTAAAGAGATTGACATCATAAGCGCTAATTCATGCACTGGGAGCTTCCATTTCTTTAGGGGATTCAGAAGTATCTCTAAAGCATCTGTAATCGATATAGGGGTTGTAGTGAGTGTTAGAATGGACGTTAGTATAACAAGGACGAAGAAACGAATAGATATAAATATCCCTTGCTTCAAGCCTTCTTCATAAATCTTTATAAACTTCCATTCAAAAATAATAGCGCCCTCTCGGGTAAATATCATGTGCAGCAGGAACGTAAAGATAATTAGAAAAACGACCGGCTTTAATCCGTTGATTAAAAAGTATAATCTAATTTTGGACATACGAATGAATAAAAAAGTAAATAACACTAATATCCCATATGTAATCCAGTTATTTGCGATGAAAACTACGGCAATAAAAAGAAAAACAAAGATTAGTTTAGCTCGAGCATCTAAACGATGGATAAACGAATCTCCCGGAATATATCTTCCAAAAATCATTTTTTCTAACATTCATCCTCACACCCTTCCTTTAACAGGTGTGCCAATTCTTTCGCTAACACTTCCTCCGTTAAGCAGAGGTTCGGTAGCCTTCTACCCATCATTTGTTCTAGCTTCCGCTGAAACTTTACTGTTTGAGGTAGCTCTAAACGGTAGTCCTTTAATTGAGTTTCATTTTGAAATATTTCTTCTGGAGTTCCTTGAACTACACATTTCCCTTTATGCATAATTGCTATTTGATCTGCATATCTAGCTGCATCCTCCATGCTGTGCGTCACGAGGATGGTCGTGAGCCCCGTCTCTTGATGGATTTGATAGAAGAGGTCCATAATCTCTTTCCGGCCTCTAGGATCAAGTCCTGCAGTAGGCTCGTCTAACACAAGGACATCTGGGTTCATCGCCAGAACCCCCGCTATAGCAACTCGTCTCATTTGGCCTCCTGATAAATCAAATGGAGACTTATCCATGACTTCATCTGGTAGACCTAATAGTCGAATTAATTCGATGGCCCGAGCTTTGGCTTCTGCTTCTGATACTCCGTAATTCATAGGCCCAAACATAATATCTTTCAGAACAGTCTCATCGAATAATTGATGCTCTGGAAATTGAAAAACAATGCCTACCTTTTGTCTGACTGAGCGTAGCTGCTTATTTTTCTTGTCTGCCTTCACTTCTACGTTTCCTATTTTAACTGTGCCATCCGTAGGCTTTAACAATGCATTCAAGTGCTGTAATACAGTTGATTTGCCCGACCCTGTATGCCCTATAATTGCTTGATAAGAGCCAGATGAAATATGCATGTTTACGCTAAACAGGGCTCTCTTTTCAAAGGGCGTATCTTTAGCATAAGCGTAGCTTACTTGTTGAAGTATGATGTCCATAAATCATTCACCAACTCTTCTTCTGTCATATGTTCTGCAGTTAGGGATATCCCTTCAGCTTTTAGGAGCTTGGACATTTTCATGGCGAAAGGTAAATCTAAACCTAAATCCAACAATTCTTGACCGCGTTCAAAAATCCCTTTAGGAGTATCCTCCACATACTTTTGTCCTTGATTCATCATTATTACTCTATCCGCAAGCAATGTTTCCTCTAAATCATGGGTGATGGAGATAACAGTTAAATCTGTTTCTTCTCTTAACTGTCTGACAGTCGTTAGCACCTCTTCCTTTCCTTGCGGGTCTAACATAGAGGTTGCTTCGTCTAACAGTAAGATTCGAGGTTGCATCGCAATAGCGCCTGCTATCGCCACTCTTTGCTTCTGACCGCCGGATAGATGATGAGGTTCGCTATTCATAAAATCTTGCATATTGACCTTTGCTAGCGAATATCTAACTCGTTCTACCATTTCCTCAAAGGGGATTCCGTTATTCTCAAGGGCAAATGCTACATCATCCTGAACAGTAGCCCCGACGAATTGGTTATCAGGATTTTGAAAAACCATCCCCATTTTCGATCTTGTTTCCCAAAGATTGTCTTGTGACAAGGAGTCACCAAAAACACGTACTGTTCCCTCCTGAGGAAATAGAAGACCATTCATTAGTCGGGCTAACGTCGATTTACCAGAACCATTATGACCTACAATGGCGACCCATTCACCTTCCTTAATAGAAAATGACACATTATGTATAGCTGGCCGTATAATAGACTCCTCTTCAGCATATGTAAAGGTTACATTCTGTAAGGATATAATTTCTTTTTTCAACCACTTAACCTCCCTTAACTAAACTCTGCTCGGCTTAACTCTATCCTAACAAATTTTATGGACAAATTAAAAAAGCGCGCACCTCATTTGGAGAAATGCGCTCTTCTATAACTTATTTCTTGACTGGTTGCTCAAGACCAGTCAGAAAATGAGGTGCGTAGAGCTAGACGAGACGCCACTAATGAAAGTCCGCTCATCATAACACTCTGCTTTTATAATGTCGTATAAATCTGTTTGAAAAAAGAAGAGGGTGGTAGCAACACCAACATCCCTCTTCAGCTTTGGATTTTAATTTAGCAATCGATCAAACGACTGATCCATTAAATTAAACTAACTCAATTACTACAACTGGTGCTCCGTCTCCGCGACGAGGTCCAACTTTCATAATACGAGTGTAACCGCCTTGGCGATCTGCATAACGTGGTGCAACATCATCAAACAATTTTTGCAAAGCAAAAGTTGTTGATTCTTCGCCTTCTTCGTTTGTAGTAGTAACTACTTCACGACGAATGTAAGCAGCTGCTTGACGACGAGCATGCAAGTCTCCGCGTTTACCTAAAGTGATCATTTTTTCAACAACAGAACGTAATTCTTTTGCACGTGCTTCAGTTGTTTGAAGACGCTCATGAATAATTAGGTCAGTCGTTAAGTCACGTAACATCGCTTTACGTTGAGAACTTGTACGTCCAAGTTTTCTGTAACCCATGGATGTTTCCCTCCTTTGGTGAATATTCATATCTAGCTATATCAAAATTCGCTTAGTCTTCTTTACGTAATCCTAAGCCAAGCTCATCTAACTTAGCTCTTACTTCTTCTAAAGATTTACGTCCAAGGTTTCTTACTTTCATCATGTCGTCTTCTGACTTGCTAGCTAGCTCAAGTACTGTATTAATACCTGCGCGCTTCAAGCAATTATAAGAACGAACAGAAAGATCAAGTTCTTCAATAGTCATCTCTAAAACTTTTTCTTTTTGATCTTCTTCTTTTTCGACCATGATTTCAGCAGTTTGTGCCTCATCTGTCATCCCTACAAAAATGTTCAAGTGCTCTGTTAGTATTTTTGCTCCAAGAGAAATCGCCTCTTTTGGACCGGTGCTGCCATCTGTCCACACATCAAGAGTTAATTTATCGTAGTTAGACATTTGTCCAACACGAGTGTTTTCCACTTGAAAATTAACGCGTGAAACTGGAGTATAAATAGAGTCGATCGGGATTACGCCGATAGGAAGATCCTCACGTTTGTTTTGATCAGCAGGAGTGTAGCCACGGCCTCTCCCTGCGTACATACGCATACGGAAATGACCATTTTTGCCGATTGTAGCAATATAAAGCTCAGGATTTAAAATCTCCACATCGCTGTCATGAGTAATGTCAGCTGCTGTAATCGTTCCTTCTCCTTTAACATCTATCTCTATGACTTTTTCTTCATCAGAGTAGATTTTAAGAGCTAGCTTTTTCACATTCATAATAATAGATGCTACATCTTCCACTACGCCTTCAATAGTTGAAAACTCGTGTAAAACGCCATCGATTTGAATAGAAGTAACTGCAGCTCCTGGTAAAGAAGACAGAAGGATACGACGTAAAGAATTACCCAAAGTATTTCCATAGCCACGTTCAAGCGGTTCTACAACAAATTTACCAAATTTGGCACTTTCGCTGATTTCTACACTTTCAATCTTTGGTTTTTCAATTTCGATCATTCCAATTTACCCTCCCTCAAAACATCGAATGTATAGGTTCTTTCCATCATGAATTCGATCGTTTAACTGATTGCTGTGTTGCACAACCTCAGTCTGTACAATAAATGATGTTCTCAAACATATTGAGGATCACCTATTAAACGCGACGACGTTTTGGTGGACGGCAACCATTATGTGGTACTGGTGTTACGTCTTTAATTGCTGTAACTTCTAGACCTGCAGCTTGTAGTGCGCGGATTGCCGCTTCACGACCAGCACCAGGACCTTTAACAGTTACTTCTAAAGTTTTTAAACCATGTTCCATTGAAGTTTTAGCAGCAGTTTCAGCAGCCATTTGTGCAGCGAATGGAGTAGATTTACGAGAACCTCTGAATCCAAGAGCTCCAGCACTTGACCAAGAAATTGCATTACCTTGCATGTCTGTTATAGTCACAATAGTGTTGTTAAATGTTGAGCGAATGTGAGCAATACCGGATTCGATATTCTTTTTCACACGACGCTTACGTGTTTGTTGTTTACGTGCCATGTTAAGAAGAAACCTCCTTTACCGATTATTTTTTCTTGTTAGCTACTGTTTTACGTGGACCTTTACGAGTACGAGCATTGTTCTTCGTGTTTTGTCCGCGTACTGGTAAGCCGCGACGATGACGGATTCCTCGGAATGAACCGATTTCCATCAGACGTTTAATGTTTAGTGATACTTCACGACGAAGGTCACCTTCTACTTTGTATACACCGATTTGTTCACGGATTTTGTTAAGCTCGTCTTCAGTTAAATCACGAACGCGAGTCTCTTCAGAGATCCCAGCTTCCGCTAATACTTTTTGTGACGTAGTTTTACCAATTCCGAAAATATATGTTAATGCAATAACAACGCGTTTATCGCGTGGAATGTCAACACCAGCAATACGTGCCATATGTGTCGTGCACCTCCTTCTTATTATCCTTGTCTTTGTTTGTGTTTAGGATTTTCACAGATTACCATTACTTTACCGCGTCGGCGAATTACTTTACATTTTTCGCAGATCGGCTTCACAGATGGTCTCACTTTCATCTAACCCAACCTCCTTAGTAGTCCGGAGTGCAAAAGATTTATTTAAAACGGTACGTGATACGACCGCGAGTTAAATCGTAAGGAGAAAGTTCAATTGTGACTTTATCTCCAGGTAAAATGCGGATAAAGTGCATACGAATTTTACCCGATACATGCGCAAGTATCGTATGACCGTTTTCTAATTCTACCTTAAACATCGCGTTTGGCAAAGTCTCAACAACTGTTCCTTCGACTTCAATTACATCATCTTTCGCCATCAACCCTGTCTCCCTTCTATATACAAATCAGGTTCTCAACAATAATCAAACGTAATTTGCTGTAGTATAGCCTCAAAATAAACGAAACTATTCGTTTTAAGCATATGTTTGGAAATCATGAGAGATGTTCGAAAGACACTCGTAAGGTTTCGTTTAACGCAATCCACCGAGTAGACTGACTGGTAGAAACCTGTCTCCCTCATGTCAACATGTTCGTACGAATGTGTTGGATGAGTTCCATAGTACCCGTTCGATTAATGCTTTCCACGAAACCCATTATACCCTTTCAGAAATCAAAATGCACGTGGACTAGGGGGTCCTCGCTGTTAACACATTTTAAAATCATCCAGTTCGTATACCGGGCGCAATATGCTTTTGCAGCTCTCGAAAAAAACGTTTACGTTCTTTGCATACTACCCGGATATTCAGTCGTCTGCGACGGGCACCGGGCTTTAGATGCGGTTGCCCTGTAACAGAGCATCGATGTCAGCAAATACTACTTTAATATCCTGCTGGCCATCTAAATTACTTAAAACACCTTTGTTCTCATAAAAATCAAGCAAAGGTTGTGTTTGCTTCATATTTACTTCCAGACGGTTCGTCACCGTTTCGGGATTATCGTCCGCACGTTGATAAAGCTCTCCTCCATCTTTGTCACAAACACCCTCCTTAGCAGGTGGGTTGAACAGTAGATGATAAGCAGTGCCGCATTCTTTACAAATACGACGACCTGTTAGACGTTTAATCAATTCTTCTTGTTCTACTTGAATATTAAGCACATGCTCAATAGATTTCCCTAGATCCGAAAGTAAAGCATCTAATGCTTCAGCTTGAGGAACCGTACGCGGGAAGCCATCTAATAGGAATCCTTGATCGCAATCTGGTTTACTTAATCTTTCACGAACAATACCAATCGTAACTTCATCGGGTACTAATGCACCTTGATCCATAAACGATTTTGCTTTTAAACCAAGCTCCGTGCCTTCTTTAATAGCTGCACGAAACATGTCGCCTGTAGAAATATGAGGGATTGCGTACTTCTCAACAATTTTATCTGCTTGAGTGCCTTTACCAGCACCAGGCAGACCCATTAAAACGATATTCATACGAAAATGCCCCCCAGGACTATTTGTTGATTTTTAGGAACTCTTATCGTTCCTAAAAACCTACATTATTTCATAAAGCCTTTATAGTGACGTTTAACTAATTGGGATTCTAGTTGTTTCATTGTTTCAAGGGCTACCCCAACAATGATAAGCAGACTTGTTCCGCCAATTTGTATCGATTGTGGTAAACCAGCAAACTTTACAAATAATAGAGGCATAATAGAGATTACTGCTAAGAAAATAGCTCCAACAAAAGTTAAACGGTATAAAACGCTTGTTAAGTAATCTTGTGTGTTTATTCCTGGACGAATCCCTGGAATATATGCACCTTGCTTTTTCAAGTTATCTGCTACATTTTCCGGATTCACCTGAATGAATGCGTAGAAATAAGTAAAGGCAGCTATCAAAGCAACATAGATGATCATACCAACTGGCTGTGTGTAATCTAGCGTGTTTCTAATAAATTCTGTTGTTTTGTTTTCACCAAAGAACAAAATGATAGACTGCGGAGCCATAAGGAACGCAGATGCAAAGATTACTGGGATAACTCCCGCAGCGTTAACTTTTAAAGGTAAATGTGTTTGTTGGCCTCCAGTTTGTGAAGAACCAGCAACACGTTTTGCATATTGAATAGGAATTTTACGCAACGCTTGTTGAATATAAATAACTCCTACTGTAACAGCAATGATTGCCAATAAAAGCAAGATGATAATCACGATGTTGATGAATAATGCATCACCAGCATCTTGGATTTGTTGAGCATACAATTGGTTAACTCCGTTAGGGATAGCAGCAACAATACCTGCAAAGATAATGACAGAAATACCATTACCAACGCCTGAAGCAGTGATTTGTTCACCTAACCACATTAAAAATGCAGTACCGGCAGTTAATACAACCGCAATAGTTAGATACGTTAGAATACCATCGTCTTTTATCAAAGAACCACTATACATTTGGTTGAAACCGTATGACATGGCGATCGCTTGGATAAAAGCTAACACAATTGTGAAGTATCGAGTGAATTGAGCAAGTTTCCGTCTTCCGACTTCCCCTTGTTTTGCCCACTCAGTAAACTTCGGAACAACGTCCATTTGTAACAACTGAACGATAATTGATGCTGTAATGTATGGCATGATACCCATTGCTAAAATAGAAAAGTTAGCAAGAGCTCCACCACCGAATGTATTTAAGAAACCGATTAAACCTAGTTCATCTGTTTGCTTTAATACATCTGCATTAACGTGAGGTACTGGAACAAATGTCCCAATACGAAACACGATTAGCATTAATAATGTAAAAATGATTTTATTTCGAATATCTCTCACACGCATAAAGTTGGAGATTGTCTGAAACATTAAACCACCTCTGTTTGTCCGCCAGCATTCTCGATTGCTTCTTTTGCTGTTGCAGAGAATTTGTGAGCTTTTACTGATAGTTTCTTCTCAAGAGTTCCATTACCTAAGATCTTAATACCAGACTTTTCGTTACTCACAACACCTGTTTCTATTAATAGAGCAGGTGTAACTTCTGTGCCTTCTTCGAAACGATTTAATGTGTCAAGGTTTACAATTGCATATTCTTTACGGTTGATGTTAGTAAATCCACGTTTTGGTAAACGACGGAATAAAGGGTTTTGACCCCCTTCAAATCCTGGACGTACTCCTCCGCCTGAACGAGAATTTTGACCTTTATGACCTCTACCTGCAGTTTTACCGTTACCAGAACCGATACCACGACCTACGCGGTTACGTGTAGAACGAGATCCTTCTGCTGGTTTTAACTCATGAAGTTTCATATGGTGGCACCTCCTTATTCTTAAAATAAACCTTAAATTTCTTTCAAAGTTACTAAGTGAGCTACTTTGCCAACCATTCCGCGGATAGCGGCGTTGTCTTGGTGCTCAACTGTTTGATGAAGTTTACGTAATCCAAGAGCTTCTGCTGTTTTGCGTTGATTTGGTTTAGTACCAATCAAGCTTTTAGTAAGGGTGATTTCTAATTTAGTTGCCATTGTAATTTCCCCCCTTATCCTAACAGTTCTTCTACTGATTTACCACGTAATTTAGCAACGTCCTCAGCACGTTTTAGTTGATTTAAACCTTGTACTGTAGCACGAACCATGTTAATTGGTGTGTTAGATCCAAGTGATTTCGATAGAATATCAGTAATACCAGCTAACTCAAGAACCGCACGAACTGGTCCTCCAGCGATAACTCCAGTACCTGGTGCTGCTGGTTTAACTAGAATAGATCCAGCTCCAAAGCGACCAATTACTTGGTGAGGAGTAGTTCCGCCAACTCTTGGTACTTCGATTAGATTTTTCTTCGCATCTTCAACTGCTTTACGGATAGCATCAGGAACCTCTTGAGCTTTCCCAGTACCAAATCCTACATGTCCGTTTTTGTCTCCAACTACTACTAATGCAGTAAAGCGGAAACGACGTCCACCTTTTACAACTTTAGCAACACGATTAATTGTTACTACGCGTTCTTCAAGTTCAAGTTTGTTTGGGTCAATACCACGCATGAAATATGTCCCTCCTTCTTCTTAAAATTCTAAGCCGTTTTCACGTGCAGCTTCAGCTAACGCTTTAACACGTCCATGATATAAGTAACCGCCACGGTCGAATACAACAGATTTAATGTTCTTTTCAGTAGCGCGTTTAGCGATTGTTTCACCGATCAATTTAGCAGCTTCAACGTTTCCAGCTGTTCCATTGAAATCTTTGTCCATAGTTGACGCACTTACGATTGTTACACCTTGTGTATCATCGATAAGTTGAGCGTATAAGTGTTTATTAGAACGGAATACATTTAAACGAGGACGTTCAGTAGTACCCGTGATTTTTGTACGAACACGTGCATGACGTTTCTTACGAACTTGATTTTTGTCTTGTTTCGTAATCACAGTAGTCACTCCTTTCTAATGCGCAATGCATTATTTACCTGTTTTACCTTCTTTGCGGCGTACAACTTCACCTTCATAGCGAATACCTTTACCTTTGTAAGGCTCAGGTGGGCGAACTTGACGGATGTTAGATGCTAATGCACCAACGCGTTCTTTGTTAATACCGCGAACGATAATTTTTGTATTAGAAGGAACTTCAACTTCAAGTCCATCTTCAGGAGTGAATTCAACTGGATGAGAGTACCCTACGTTAAGTACAAGTTTCTTACCTTGTAATTGTGCACGGTAACCAACCCCAACTAATTCAAGTCCACGTGCAAATCCTTCAGAAACACCAGTAATCATGTTTGCTAATAAAGCACGAGTTGTGCCATGGATTGTACGGTGTTCTTTAGAATCTGAAGGACGAACTAAAGTAATAACATTACCTTCTTGTTCAATCTTGATATCTTGGTTAAAAGAATTTGTTAATTCACCTTTTGGTCCTTTAACGATCACAGAGTTATCAGCGTTAACTGTAACTGTAACGTTAGCAGGAACCTCTATTGGTTTTTTACCTACTCGAGACATTTTGTTGCACCTCCATTCGTTTGTTGATTATTACCAAACGTAAGCTACGATTTCTCCGCCAACTTGTTTAGCGCGAGCTTCTTTATCTGTTAATAAACCATTTGAAGTAGAAACTAAAGCAATTCCTAAACCGTTCAATACTCTAGGTACTTCGTTTGTTTTAGCGTAAACGCGTAGACCAGGTTTTGAAATACGTTTCAAACCAGTAATAACGCGCTCGTCATTTTGACCATATTTTAAGAAGATGCGGATGATTCCTTGTTTGCTATCTTCTACATATTCAACATCACGTACGAAACCTTCGCGTTTTAAAATTTCAGCGATTTCCTTTTTCATGTTTGAAGCAGGAACTTCTAATTTCTCGTGACGAACCATGTTAGCATTACGAATGCGTGTTAGCATATCTGCAATTGGATCTGACATTGTCATTACATTTACCTCCTTCCCAGTTATAGGGGATTACCAGCTTGCTTTTTTAACGCCAGGAATTTGTCCCTTGTATGCAAGTTCACGGAAACAAATACGGCAAAGCTTAAATTTACGATATACAGAGTGCGGACGACCACAACGCTCGCAGCGTGTGTACTCTTGCACTTTGAACTTTGACGTACGTTGTTGTTTAACGATCATTGATTTTTTAGCCACGTTTTCGCCTCCCTTATTTTACTTTTGGAATGGCATACCGAACTGTGTTAATAACTCACGAGCTTCTTCGTCAGAGTTCGCAGTTGTTACAATTACGATGTCCATACCGCGTACTTTCGAAACTTTATCATAATCGATTTCAGGGAAGATTAATTGCTCTTTTACTCCTAGAGTGTAGTTACCGCGACCGTCGAATGCTTTTTTAGAAACACCGCGGAAGTCACGTACACGAGGAAGTGAGATAGAGATTAATTTATCCAAAAAGTCGTACATACGCTCACCACGTAGAGTAACTTTTGCACCGATTGGCATACCTTCACGTAGACGGAATCCAGCGATCGATTTTTTAGCTTTCGTAACTACAGGTTTTTGACCTGAAATAATTTGTAATTCTTCAACAGCAGCATCAAGTGCTTTTGTATTAGATACAGCATCACCCACACCCATGTTGATAACAATTTTATCAACTTGAGGAACTTGCATTACTGAACTATATTCAAACTTGCTCATTAGAGCAGGAGAAACTTCCTTAAGATACTTTTCTTTTAGGCGGTTCATGTGTGTACCTCCTTTCTCTTTACTTATTTAATAATTTCACCAGATTTTTTCGCAACACGAACTTTTTTGCCATCTTCTACTTTATAACCTACGCGAGTCGGCTCGCCAGTTTTAGGGTCGATTAACATTACATTCGATACGTGAATTGCAGCCTCTTGGCTTACAATTCCTCCTTGCGGATTAGCTTGGTTGGGCTTAATGTGTTTTTTGATGATGTTTACACCTTCAACTAAAACACGGTCTTTCTTCGGGTAAGCAGTTAGGATAACACCTGTTTTCCCTTTGTCTTTACCTGAGATCACCATTACTTTGTCGCCTTTTTTAACATGCATTCTGTCGCACCTCCTTGATTGGCACTTTCATGATAATTAAAGAACTTCTGGAGCTAAAGATACGATTTTCATGAAGTTGCTGTCACGTAGTTCACGCGCAACAGGTCCGAAAATACGAGTTCCACGCGGTCCTTTATCGTCTTTGATAATAACGCACGCGTTTTCATCAAATTTGATATAAGTTCCGTCTTTACGGCGTACGCCGCTTTTAGTGCGAACGATAACAGCTTTAACTACGTCACCCTTCTTGACAACGCCACCTGGTGTTGCTTTCTTAACTGTACATACGACGATATCGCCGATATTAGCAGTTTTACGTCCAGTACCACCAAGTACTTTTATTGTTAAAACTTCACGTGCACCTGAGTTGTCTGCAACTTTCATACGAGTTTCTTGTTGGATCACTTAGGTTACCTCCCTCCGGAAATTAGTAGTTCCGAATTTATTATTAGATAATAACCGCTTTTTCTACAACTTCCAATAAACGGAAACGTTTTGTAGCTGATAGCGGACGAGTTTCCATAATACGGACGATATCGCCGATTTGGGCTACGTTTTGCTCATCATGAGCCTTAAATTTCTTAGAATATTTAACACGTTTACCATATAATTTATGTTTTTTATGTGTTTCAACTAAAACAGTGATTGTTTTATCCATTTTGTCAGAAACTACACGGCCAGTGTATACTTTGCGTTGATTACGCTCAGTCATGCCTGAAAACCTCCTTTATCAGTTGTTTGCACTGATTTCTCTTTCGCGAATTACAGTTTTCATACGTGCAATCGCTTTACGAACTTCACGAATGCGAGCTGTGTTTTCTAATTGACCAGTCGCCAATTGGAAGCGAAGGTTGAAAAGCTCTTCTTTCAGTGATTTTACCTTTTGTTCTATTTCTGCAGTAGTAAGTTCACGGATGTCATTAGCTTTCATTAGATTCACCACCAATTTCTTGACGTTTAACTATTTTACACTTAATAGGAAGCTTATGAGACGCTAAGCGCAATGCTTCGCGAGCTACCTCTTCAGATACGCCAGCAATTTCAAACATAATTTTCCCTGGTTTAACGACTGCTACCCAACCTTCAGGAGCACCTTTACCGGATCCCATACGAACCTCAAGAGGCTTTTTCGTATAAGGTTTATGCGGGAATATTTTAATCCATACTTTACCGCCACGTTTCATGTAACGTGTCATAGCAATACGAGCTGATTCAATTTGACGACTTGTAATCCAGCTAGCTTCAGTTGCTTGTAAACCAAATTCACCGAAAGCTATTTCTTTACCGCCTTTTGCTTCACCACGCATTTTCCCACGGTGTTCGCGACGATATTTAACGCGTTTAGGCATTAACATATTATTTGCCTCCTTCCTCAGAGTTCTTCTTAACTGGAAGGACTTCACCACGATAGATCCATACTTTAACGCCTAACTTACCATAAGTTGTGTCAGCTTCAGCATGTGCATAATCAATATCTGCACGTAGTGTATGAAGTGGTACAGTTCCTTCGCTGTAATGTTCAGCACGCGCGATGTCTGCTCCGCCTAAGCGTCCAGATACTTGAGTTTTAATACCTTTAGCGCCAGAACGCATTGTGCGTTGAATTGCTTGTTTTTGAGCACGACGGAAAGATACGCGGCCTTCTAATTGACGTGCGATACTTTCTGCTACTAATTTAGCATCAAGGTCAGCTCTTTTAATTTCTACGATGTTGATGTGTACACGCTTGCCAGTGATATCGTTTAAGTGTTTACGAAGTGCTTCGACTTCAGTACCACCTTTACCGATTACCATTCCTGGTTTCGCAGTGTGAATTGTAATGTTTACACGTTTAGCAGCACGCTCGATTTCTACTGTAGAAACAGAAGCATCTTTTAAACGAGTTTCAATGTACTTACGAATTTTTAAATCTTCATGAAGTAAGTTTGCATAGTCTTTGCCAGCGTACCATCTTGACTCCCAGTCACGAATGATCCCAACTCGCAATCCTATTGGATGAACTTTTTGACCCACGAATTATCCCTCCTTCTTCTCAGATACCACTACCGTGATGTGGCTTGTACGTTTGTTGATAGCACTTGCACGACCCATCGCACGTGGACGGAAACGTTTTAGTGTTGGACCTTCATCAACAAATACTTCAGAAACAACTAGGTTGTTAATATCTAAATCATAATTGTGCTCTGCGTTCGCAATAGCAGATTTTAAAACTTTCTCAACAACAGGTGATGCTGCTTTTGGTGTAAGTTGTAAAATTGCAACTGCCTCGCCAACTTGCTTACCTCTGATTAAATCAACGACTAATCTTACCTTACGAGGAGCAATGCGCACTGTTTTAGCAATAGCTTTTGCTTGTGACATTTGAATGACCTCCTCTCAAATTAGCGTCTTGTTTTCTTATCATCTGCACCATGACTTTTATAAGCGCGTGTTGGTGCAAACTCGCCTAGTTTATGACCTACCATATCCTCAGTCACGTATACAGGAACATGTTTACGTCCGTCATATACAGCGATAGTTAACCCGATAAAAGTTGGGAAAATTGTTGAACGGCGAGACCAAGTCTTAATCACTTGTTTTTTCTCAGAATCCTTTTGTGCATCGACCTTTTTCAATAAATGATCGTCTGCGAAAGGTCCTTTTTTCAAGCTACGACCCATGCTGAAACCTCCCTCCGTGATTGCACCACGGCTCGTTCTTTGAACCGTAGTAAAACCACTTTATTTTTTACGACGACGAATGATAAGTTTGTCGGATTTGTTTTTCTTGCTACGAGTTTTGTATCCAAGAGTTGGTTTACCCCATGGAGACATTGGAGACTTACGTCCGATTGGAGTACGTCCTTCACCACCACCATGTGGATGGTCGTTCGGGTTCATTACAGATCCACGTACAGTTGGGCGTTTACCTAACCAACGATTACGACCTGCTTTACCGATGTTTACAAGTTCGTGTTGTTCGTTTCCTACTTCACCGATAGTAGCGCGGCAAACTCCTAGGATTAAACGTACTTCACCAGACTGTAAACGTACGATAACGTACTTACCTTCTTTACCTAGTAATTGAGCAGATGTACCAGCAGAACGAACTAACTGACCACCTTTACCAGGTTTCATTTCGATATTATGGATAGTAGTACCCATTGGGATGTTTTGCAATGGAAGTGCATTACCTGCTTTAATATCAGCTTCTGGTCCTGACACGATTGTCATTCCCACTTCTAAGCCTTTAGGAGCTAGGATATAGCGTTTTTCCCCATCAGCATAATTTACTAATGCGATGTTTGCAGAACGGTTTGGATCATATTCAATAGTAGCAACACGTGCTGGAATACCGTCTTTGTTTCGTTTGAAATCAATTACGCGGTATTGGCGTTTGTGTCCACCACCATGATGACGAACAGTAATTTTACCTTGATTGTTACGGCCGCCTTTACGCTTTACAGGAGCAAGTAGTGATTTCTCAGGCTTGTTCGTTGTGATTTCAGCGTAATCAAGTGAAGTCATGTTACGACGTCCGTTTGTCGTTGGTTTATACTTTCTAATCGCCATTTTATTCCCTCCTTCTTGATTATTAATTCCTTATATAAGGATTAAATTTCGAATAACTCGATTTCTTTGCTGTCTTGAGTTAATGTAACAATCGCTTTACGACGTTTGTTAGTATAACCACCAAATTTACCTACGCGTTTGAATTTACCTTTGTAGTTCATGATGTTAACTTTCTCAACATCTACTCCAAAGATTTCTTCTACTGCATATTTAACTTGAGTTTTGTTAGCGCGAGTGTCCACTTCGAAAGTGTACTTTTTATCTGCCATTACTTCAGAAGAACGCTCGGTAATGACCGGACGTTTAATAATATCACGTGCTTCCATTATCCAAGCACCTCCTCTACTTTTTCTACTGCAGCTTTAGTCATCACTAATTTATCGTGACCAACTAAATCTAAAACGTTAATGCCTGTTGCAGACACAACTGTGATTCCAGGGATGTTACGAGCAGCTAATGCTACGTTTTCATCTAAATCAGCAGTTACTACTAACGCTTTTTTATTGATTGAAAGGTTAGTTAACACTTTCACGAATTCTTTTGTTTTTGGAGCATCAAATGCTAAACCTTCAAGTACTACGATGCTTTCTTCACGCACTTTAGATGAAAGAGCTGAAAGAAGAGCTAGACGACGTACTTTCTTAGGTAATTTATAGCTATAGCTACGTGGAACTGGACCGAATACAGTACCACCACCACGCCATTGTGGAGAGCGGATCGAACCTTGACGAGCACGACCTGTTCCTTTTTGCTTCCATGGTTTACGACCACCACCAGCTACTTCAGAACGATTTTTCACTTTATGATTACCTTGACGTAGTGAAGCACGTTGAGAAATGATAGCTTCAAATAGCACAGATTCGTTTGGTTCAATTCCGAAAACTTTATCGTTTAACTCGATTTCACCAACAGAAGATCCTGCTTGATTGAATAAAGACACCTTTGTCATTCCTGTTTCCTCCTTTCTTCAGAGAATTATTTCGATTTAATAGCAGCCTTAACAACTACTAGTGATTTACGAGAACCAGGAACATTACCTTTTACTAATAGTAGGTTACGTTCAGCATCCACTCTTACGATTTGTAAGTTTTGGATTGTTACTGTGTGCCCACCCATTTGACCAGGTAATTTCTTTTGTTTGAATACACGGTTCGGAGCAACTGGCCCCATTGAACCTGGACGACGGTGGTAACGAGATCCATGGGCCATTGGTCCACGAGATTGTCCGTGGCGTTTAATAACACCTTGGAAACCTTTACCTTTAGTAATACCTGTTACATCAATTACATCGCCTTCTGCAAAACTTTCTACGTTGACTTCTTGACCAACCTCGTAATTAGCTGTATCCAAGCCGCGGAATTCGCGGATGAAGCGCTTAGGAGCGGTGCTAGCTTTGGCTACGTGTCCTTTAGCAGGTTTGTTAGAAAGCTTTTCGCGCTTATCTTCAAAACCTAACTGAATTGCTTCGTATCCGTCTGTCTCAGCAGTTTTCTTTTGAAGTACTACGTTTGGAGTAGCTTCAATAACTGTTACAGGGATTAAGTCACCGTTCTCAGCAAATACTTGCGTCATACCGATTTTTCTACCTAAGATTCCTTTGGTCATCCGTCACACCTCCTATAATAATTTGTTGTTTTTTATCTTTTACCATTAAAGTTTGATTTCTATATCAACGCCAGATGGTAAGTCAAGCTTCATTAACGCATCAACAGTTTGTGGTGTTGGGTTAACGATATCGATAAGACGTTTATGCGTACGCATTTCGAATTGCTCACGAGAATCTTTATACTTATGAACAGCACGAAGAATCGTATACACAGATCTTTCAGTCGGAAGTGGAATCGGACCCGATACACTTGCACCTGAACGTTTAGCAGTTTCTACAATTTTCTCAGCAGATTGATCCAGGATTCTGTGATCATACGCTTTTAAACGAATACGAATTTTTTGTTTTGCCATTATTTTCCCTCCTTTTCGCCTATTTTCTAGACATTCTCCACGAAAATTTTCCGTACACTCGCCATGGCAAAGCGGCCGGGTGTGTCGGTAACCTCTCGTTTCATCGCAGTCAAAGACCAACATTCAACATTATATCCAATAAAAATAGAATATGCAAGTCTTTTTCTCAAATTCTTTTTATATGCTTCAACTTTATATATATTCATTTAAACAATACATTTTTTAGCCGTTTTCTAGTATATAAAATTATTACTAAAAATACAAATGAAATGAATGGTAGAAATTCCTTTATCCCTTGTTCCACAAGTGTCATCCATGCAAGAGACAGATTACCTTCTTCTATCCAAAAGAAAAAGAGCTCACTTAGGAGCTCTCTCTTCTATAGTATATATACAATTCCAAACCAACCAAAAATGATTAGCGGGATATTGTAGCAAATGAACGTAGGCACACAAGTATCCCAAATATGATTGTGCTGACCGTCTACACTTAATCCCGCGGTCGGACCCAGTGTTGAATCAGATGCTGGAGAACCTGCATCTCCTAATGCGCCAGCTGTTCCTATCAGGGCTATAATTGCCATAGTACTTAATCCTAACTCTAATCCTAGAGGAACAAAAATAGCTGCAATGATAGGAATAGTTGCAAACGAAGATCCTATGCCCATTGTTACGATTAACCCAATGACTAACATAATGAGTACGGCTAAGCTGACGTTACCTGCAAGCAACTTCGCTGAAGCTTCTACTAAATTTTCTACATCACCAGTTGCATTGATCACAGAAGCAAACCCATTTGCTGTAATCATAACAAAACCTACAAAGGCCATCATTCTCATACCTTCAGTTAATAGTAGGTCCGCTTCCTTCCATTTTAAAGCTCCTGTGATATACAGTACAGTAATACCCGCTAAAGCCCCAGCTATCATTGAGTCTGTTTCAATCTGAACATACAAGGCAGCAATCAATGAAATAATAGTGAAAAATACACTACTCTTCTTAACGTTCAATTGTAATTTCTCTACTTCAACTTCCTGTTGTTTGTATTGTCTTGGCTTTCTATATAATACAAACGCTATAACTAGTCCTGCCACCATTCCTAGCGCTGGTATTACCATTGCCCCAGGAATATCATCTAAATTGATTGCCAGACCAGATAACCCCATCTGAGTAGCTACGATCTCTTGGTAGATTGCACCGAAACCATATGGCAACAACATGTATGGTGTAATCAATCCAAACGCTAAAATAGTTGCAATCAATCTACGGTCAATCTGAAGCATATTTAATACTTTCAAAATTGGCGGAACTAATAATGGGATAAACGCGATATGGATTGGTATTAAATTTTGCGAGAATATAGCCATCATCAGTAATAACAAGAATATTAATGTCTTAGCTAGACCAGTCTTCTGGGAATCCCCTTCTCTTCTTACAAGCTTAAGAATAGCCGCTACTAATAGCTCTGGTATTCCTGTCTTGGAGATAGCCACCGCAAAGCCTCCTAAAAGCCCGTAGCTAAGCGCTATTGTAGCTCCAGCACCTAATCCACCCGTAAACGCTTTTATCGTTTCTGCGACCGATAAGCCTGCTGTGAGGCCTCCTACCAATGCACCTATAATCAATGAGAATACTACATTTATACGAAGTAGACTCAGAACTAACATAACTGCAACTGCAATTAGTACTGCATTCATTTTACACACTCACTTTCACACACTAGATTGCTAATATGATAGAAGTTTATATTCTTTTTTCCATATTGTCAATAGAATAAACTATGCCAATAGTTAACATCCAAGCATTTTACAGTGGCCCACTAGCTTCTATATAAAAAAAAGCCTGACTTCCAATTGGAAATCAAGCTTTTTCTTTATAAAGCAGCTTTGACTACTTTTCGATAGTACCCTGCAGAAAGAATTGCAAAGATGGAGTATAGAACAATATATATACCCATCGTGATCAATAGTGGAGCTACCAACTCGGTGCCAAATAAAATCCACCCCGATTTTACTGCAAAATAACTGTGTGCTAACCCTATGATTAATGGAAAGCCGAAGTTGAACAGCTGCTTACGTCGGATCCCACTCATAATTTCATTAGTAGTGAAGCCCATTTTTCGTAAAACTTTATAGGTACCTTTCTCTTCATCCGCCTCAGACATTTGCTTGAAGTACAGAATACTACCCGTAGCTATTAAAAACGCTAAGCCTAAAAATCCACTTATAAAAATAGTCATTCCAAGTGAGTCTAACATCTTTATACGATAATCTTCCTGAGATTCTACACTGACTGTGTTTGTTGCTCGGTCATTACCTGGAATAGGTATTTCCACTGACACTTTATTTGCTTCAAATACTTCTTGCGCCTTTATTAATTGATTTTCTTCCTTCAAATCCATACCAACTATTTTTTGATTCACAGTAAGAGGGTCATTAAGTAGCTTTTGAAAAAAAGAATCGGACACTACAACTGTAAATAAACCATAATTATGATAATCCGGTACTAACCGATCTTCTATCGCTTCTTTAATAAATATTTCCTCTTTACCTGTAGAAGTATTGAACTGGATAGGTTTTTGTGATTCTATTCTTATGTTTTCTGCACTCAAACTATCGTAACCCAGTATATAGCCTTCCCCTTCTTGTAATTGAATATTAGGAAGCTTATTTTGAATCGCCTTAAGGCTTACAACTTGTATGCCTAGCTCGGTGGATAAATTTTTATTTAATGCAGACTCCTTGACTAATAATGGGCGAACATCTGCTGGAACCTCTAATAAATCTATATCATACCTGGTATATTGAATACCTTCTTTATCAAATTCCTCGACCAATTCGAAGCCAGTATCCTCATACATTATATAATCATAAGGTACTGCCTCTTTTGCTACTGAATCCGTGGAATAGTAAGAGATATAGGTTAATGTTAATATTGCTAGCGTAGTCGCTGACAATACTGTAATAGTAGTCAGAGACATGGCATTAGCCTTCATTCGGTGCATGATTGTGGATAAAGACAATACATCTTGAATAGACAGTAAACCTTTTTTACTTTTTCTTACAAAATTTAAGATTAATGCTACCGAGAATCGAAATACAAAATAGGTTCCGCCAATCGTTAAAGCAAGGATAGAAACCATTTTGAATAACAGTACATTAGCAGATGGTAAGTTATCCAAATCTAATAGTGTCGTCGATAAATAATAGCCATATCCTATAGAAATCAACCCTATAAATCCTAAAAACATCTGAAAGGCATTAAACTTTTTGACTCGCTCGTCTGCGACTGCAGTAGTTGTAATGAGAGCTAGCAGAGTTACTCTTTTGATTCTTATTGCAGTTTGTAGAATAACTATCAATAATAGTACGGAGAAAACAACTACAGTAGTCATTAGTGCTTCTATAGAAAATGTGAGCTCGACAAATGCATCCTTTTCTACTATTTTTAAGAGAATCATGACAAATATTCTGGAGGAAAGTAAACCTACTAATACACCAATGACAATCGCACTGAACCAGAGAATAATGTTCTCTATTGCTATTAGTCTAGCCACTAGGCTCTTGGACATTCCGACTAGCTGGTACAAACCTATTTCCTTGCTCCGTCTGTTCATAAAAAGCTTATTAGCATAGAGTACAAAGAAAGTTACAATAAATAATAATAAATAGGAAGCTGTTTCTAATGCAGCTGCTGATCTTCCAGTCCCGATTTCATTAACGATTGCGGGATTATACTGTAATGTGACAAAGGAATAATATAATGAAACACTGAAGACTAAAGCAAAGACATAAAGATAATAACTCTTTATATTTTTCCTCATACTTCTTAGAACCAATTGATTAAGCGTCATAGCCATCACCACTTAATACACCTTGGGTATTCATGATCTCTTGGAAAAATTGCTTGCGATCCTTATCACCTTTATACAACTCCGAGTATATTTGACCGTCCTTTAGAAATAGAACACGTGAACAAAAGCTCGCAGCTACAGAGTCATGCGTTACCATCATAATCGTAACTTTCTTTTCTTTGTTTATTTTTTCTAGATTACTTAACAACGCCGTAGCCGATTTAGAATCTAAAGCTCCAGTGGGCTCGTCTGCAAATACAATTGAAGGATTACCAACTAGTGCTCTTGCCGCCGATGTTCGTTGCTTTTGTCCACCAGATATCTCATTAGGATATTTGTTTAGAATATCTTCAATTCCTAACAGAGTTGTAATCTCCTTTATCTTTTCCTCCCCCTCGCTCTTAGAGGATTTTCCTACAGATAATGGTAGATAAATATTTTCTTTAACTGTTAGTGTATCCAACAAATTATAATCCTGAAAGATAAAACCTAACTGTTCTCTTCTAAATTTGGAAAGCTTCTGTTCTTTCATTTTTTGAAGATTATTATTGTTAATCTCGATTAATCCAGATGTAACTTTATCAATGGAAGCTAAGACATTTAATAGCGTTGTTTTCCCTGAACCCGAAGGTCCCATAATTCCAACAAACTCTCCTTCTCGAACTTCTATGTCAATATCCTTTAATACTTCCTGAGTATTAGATTTTTTACCAAATACTTTTTTAATCTTGCGACCTCTTAAAATTACCATGGTCTACCTCCTACCTTTTATTAACTTCATTTTACCCATTAATTTAAGTAAAATCGTTCGTTTTAGGTGACAATCAAAGAAAGTAGATGACATTTTCGTCACCTACCTAGTATTTGTTGCATCTCATTTTGTAGTGGAAAGTGTAAGGAGAAGGTAGAACCCTGACCAATATCAGAAACAACGTTGATCCTGATCCCTAGCTTTTCAGCGGAATTCTTTGCTAAGTATAGACCCATTCCAGTTGAAGCAGCACTCTCTCGGCCAACCCTACCAGTAAAAGACTTTTCAAAAATTCTTGGCAAATCCGATTGCGCGATTCCTACTCCTTCATCTTGAATAGAAAGGATTAGGTGGCCTAAATCATCTGTAGAAGTAAAAATTCGAATTTCACTATTTTCATTACTATATTTCACTGCATTCGATATTAGCTGCCTTAGAATAAACGCTAGCCATTTCTGATCTGTTAGTATGACGTTTTCCAAGTCGCTAACCTCAAACCCTATATTTCGTTGTATACACCATGGCATCAACTCTTTAATTTCCTGAAATACTACTCTTTGTATAGTTACTTCCTCGATTACATTATCCTTTTCAATTGAAGGAAGTCGTGTTTTATGAAGCTGTTGATCTAAGAGCATATGCAGTCGAAGCCATTCTACTTCTAATTGCTTCTTAAGTGTTGGATCTTCTACATTGTCTATCATTAGTTTCATACTGGTTAGCGGTGTCTTCATCTCATGTATCCAGGAAAGAGTTTGATCCTTCTCTTCAAGAGAACTGGTATTGGAATCATTCAGTTCTTGTTTTCCGGTTAAAATTAGTACTTCTACCTCTTCTATAATCATTTTATCAAAAAGTGATTGTCCTTCTGGTAGTCTTGCTATAAGCTCATCGAAAGTCGGGTCACCCTGATTAATCTTTAAAATACTTTTTATAAACTTTGTTTCCCTAAAGTATCGCCATAAAAAGAATACTAAAAATAAAAGTAGGTTGGTACCATTCAAGTACACAATCGAAGTATTGGTAAAGGCAACGTCAACCGTCAGGAGAATATTGAGCCAAAGCTGGAAAAAGCCAAAAAATAAAATCCAGGCAATTCGCTCTCTAATATAATATAACAGTAACCTCATAGCTCCTCCTTAGTAACAGCTAGATAGCCTAATCCCTTCTTCGTTACAATAACCTCATCTAATCCAATTTGTTCTAACTTTAACCGCAATCTATTAACATTTACAGAAAGAGTATTATCATTTACAAACTTTTCATCGTCCCATAGCTTTCTCATGAGTTCATCTCTCGATACTATTTTATCTACAGATTGGACTAATACTCTAAGGATAAATAACTCATTTTTTGTAAGTTCAGCCTCTTGTTCCTCTTTGGAAATTGTACTTCTAGAGTAATCAATAATTGCACCATTCCAATGAACGATATCTGACTGTTCCTCTCCATAATCATACGTTCTTCTTAAAATAGCTTGAACCTTTGCTAATAAAACCTCCATATTGAAAGGCTTTTGAACAAAGTCATCCGCCCCCATCTGCATGGCCATGACCATATCCATTGGGTGATCTCGTGAGGAAAGAAATATAATAGGTACTTTAGAATGTCTTCGAATTTCTCGGCACCAATGGAAACCATCATATGCTGGCAGCTGTATATCTATCATAACTAACTCGGGTTTCTGTTCTAAAAAACTAGGAAGTACTTGTTGAAAATCAGTAGGGCCTATAACTTCAAATGACCATAGATGAAATTTTTCCTTTAATAAATTAAATATAGAAACGTCATCTTCTATTAGCATAATTTTTCGCATATAATTACCTCCTAATCCCAGTGTACACAATTATACACATAAAAAAAACCATCTCGTCGTCACGAGATGGTTTTAACAGTTTAAATAAGATTACTTAGTGATAGTAGCAACTACACCAGCGCCTACAGTACGTCCACCCTCACGGATAGAGAATTTAGTACCTTCTTCGATAGCGATTGGAGAGATTAGAGAAACAGTCATTTCGATGTTATCTCCAGGCATAACCATTTCTACGCCTTCTGGTAAGTTACAAACACCTGTTACGTCAGTTGTACGGAAGTAGAACTGAGGACGGTAGTTTGAGAAGAATGGAGTATGACGTCCACCCTCTTCTTTAGAAAGAACATAAACTTCAGCTTTGAAGTCTGTGTGTGGTGTAATTGAACCTGGTTTAGCTAATACTTGACCACGTTGGATCTCTTCACGAGAAACCCCACGAAGAAGAGCACCAATGTTGTCTCCAGCTTCAGCATAGTCAAGAAGTTTACGGAACATTTCAACACCAGTTACAGTAGTTGATTTTGCTTCTTCAGTAATACCGATAATGTCTACAACGTCACCGATTTTAACTTGTCCACGCTCAACACGTCCTGTAGCAACTGTACCACGACCAGTGATTGAGAATACATCCTCAACTGGCATCATGAATGGTTTGTCAGTTTGACGTTCTGGAGTTGGGATGTAGTTATCTACAGCGTCCATTAATTCAACGATTTTTTCTTCCCATTCTGGCTCTCCTTCAAGAGCTTTAAGAGCAGAACCTTTGATTACTGGAATGTCGTCGCCTGGGAAATCGTATTCAGAAAGAAGGTCACGAACTTCCATTTCAACTAATTCAAGTAATTCTTCGTCATCAACCATGTCACATTTGTTCATGAATACAACTAGGTATGGAACACCTACTTGTTTAGATAAAAGAATGTGTTCACGAGTTTGTGGCATTGGGCCATCAGCAGCAGATACTACTAAGATCCCGCCGTCCATTTGAGCTGCACCTGTGATCATGTTTTTAACATAGTCAGCATGTCCTGGGCAGTCTACGTGAGCGTAGTGACGAGTTTCAGTTTCATATTCAACGTGAGAAGTGTTGATTGTAATTCCGCGCTCTTTTTCTTCAGGAGCGTTATCGATGTCAGCGTAAGATTTCGCTACTCCACCCATTTTTTTAGAAAGAACTGTAGCGATTGCAGCAGTTAAAGTTGTTTTACCATGGTCAACGTGTCCGATTGTACCAACGTTAGCATGTGTTTTGGAACGGTCAAATTTTTCTTTAGCCATTAGAGAAATCCTCCTCAGTAATTGTTAGTTTTTTTTATGATAAAAGATAGGGACAAGTAGTCCCTATAATTCATACACTACAAGAAAGTTATGCTTGAATCAAGATGAAAAATTAATTATTCACCTTTATGTTTTTTGATGATTTCTTCAGCAATTGATTTTGGAACATCTTCATAGTGGTCAAATACCATCGAGAATACTCCTCGACCTTGTGTATTTGAACGTAATGAAGTTGCATATCCAAACATTTCTGCAAGTGGAACCATTGCACGTACTACTTGTGCGTTACCACGAGCGTCCATACCTTCAACGCGTCCACGACGAGATGTGATATCACCCATGATGTCTCCTAAATATTCTTCAGGAATAACAACTTCTACCTTCATGATTGGCTCAAGAAGTGCAGGGTTTACTTTAGATACAGCATTTTTCAATGCCATAGATGCAGCAATTTTAAATGCCATCTCATTCGAGTCAACATCATGGTATGATCCGTCGAATAATCTAGCTTTGATATCGATTAATGGGAATCCAGCGATTACCCCGTTGTCAAGAGAGTCACGAAGACCTGCTTCAACAGCTGGGATATATTCACGTGGTACTACACCACCAACGATAGCATTTTCAAATTCAAAGCCTTTTCCTTCTTCGTTTGGTGAGAACTCGATCCAAACGTGTCCGAATTGACCACGTCCACCAGATTGGCGAACGAATTTACCTTCAACTTGTGCCGATGAACGGAAAGTTTCACGGTAAGATACTTGAGGAGCACCTACATTAGCTTCTACTTTGAATTCACGACGCATACGGTCAACTAGAATATCAAGGTGAAGTTCACCCATACCAGCGATGATAACTTGACCAGTTTCTTGGTCAGTGTGTACGCGGAATGTTGGATCTTCTTCAGCTAATTTTTGTAGTGCTTGACCCATTTTATCTTGGTCAGCTTTTGTTTTTGGTTCTACAGAAAGTGAGATAACTGGCTCTGGGAATTCCATAGATTCAAGAATTACTAGAGACTTTTCATCACAAAGTGTATCACCAGTTGTTGTATCTTTTAAGCCTACTGCTGCAGCAATATCTCCAGCATAAACTTGTGAGATCTCTTCACGAGAGTTAGCATGCATTTGTAGGATACGTCCTACGCGCTCACGCTTCCCTTTAGTAGAGTTTTGTACGTATGAACCAGATTGAAGAGTACCAGAATATACGCGGAAGAAAGTTAATTTACCAACATAAGGGTCAGTCATAACTTTAAACGCTAACGCAGAGAATGGTTCAGAATCGTCAGAATGACGTTCTACTTCTTCTTCACTGTCAGGATCGATACCTTTCATAGCTGGAATATCAAGTGGTGATGGAAGGTAAGCAACTACTGCATCAAGAACTTTTTGAACACCTTTGTTTTTGAATGCTGTACCACATACTACTGGATAGAATTCTACGTTAAGAGTACCTTTACGGATACCAGCAACTAATTCTTCGTTCGTAACTTCTTCTCCACCAAGATATTTTTCCATTAGATCTTCATCAAGCTCAGCTACCGCTTCAACTAATTTTTCACGGTATTCTTCAGCTTGTGCTTTATATTCTTCTGGAATTTCAACTTCTTGGATATCAGTACCTAAGTCATTTCCGTATACAGTAGCTTTCATTGTCACTAGGTCAATGATACCGCTGAATTCGTCTTCAGCACCGATTGGTAACTGAATAGGATGAGCGTTAGCTTGTAAACGGTCACGAAGAGTTCCTACAGAATATAGGAAGTCTGCACCTGTTTTGTCCATTTTGTTTACGAAAACAATACGTGGTACGCCGTAAGTTGTAGCTTGACGCCATACTGTTTCAGTTTGTGGTTCAACACCAGATTGAGCATCTAGTACTGTAACCGCACCATCAAGTACACGAAGTGAACGTTCAACTTCAACAGTGAAGTCTACGTGTCCAGGTGTATCGATAATGTTTACACGGTGATTATCCCAAGCAGCTGTTGTCGCAGCAGAAGTGATAGTGATACCACGTTCTTGCTCTTGCTCCATCCAGTCCATTTGTGAAGCACCCTCATGAGTTTCCCCAATTTTGTGGATTTTACCAGTGTAGTATAGAATACGCTCCGTAGTAGTCGTTTTACCAGCATCGATGTGAGCCATGATACCGATATTACGTGTTTTGTCTAAGGAGAACTCTCTAGCCATATTGTATTTCTCCTTCCAATTTCGGATTAGAGTATGATTGTATTAGAATCTTACCAACGATAGTGAGCAAATGCTTTGTTAGCTTCAGCCATTTTGTGCATATCTTCACGTTTCTTAACAGAAGCACCAGTGTTGTTAGATGCATCAAGAATTTCATTAGCTAAACGCTCTTCCATAGTTTTTTCTCCACGAAGACGTGAATAGTTTACTAGGTAGCGAAGACCTAAAGTATAACGACGGTCAGGACGTACTTCAACCGGTACTTGGTAGTTAGCACCACCAACACGACGAGCACGAACTTCAAGAACTGGCATAATGTTAGTTAATGCAGCTTCAAATACTTCTAATGCATCTTTACCAGAACGTTCTTTCACAAGATCAAACGCACCGTATAGAATTTTTTGAGAAGTACCTCTTTTACCGTCAATCATCATTTTATTAATTAAACGAGTTACTAGTTTCGAATTATATATTGGATCTGGTAACACGTCACGTTTGGAAACAGGACCTTTACGAGGCATGTGTTTTCCTCCTTTCGACGAATGTCAATTTATTAAATAGATTATTTTTTAACTTTAGGGCGTTTTGCACCGTATAGAGAACGGCTTTGCATACGACCAGTAACACCAGCTGTGTCAAGAGCACCACGTACGATATGGTAACGTACCCCTGGTAAATCTTTTACACGTCCTCCGCGGATAAGTACAACACTATGTTCTTGTAGGTTGTGCCCTTCTCCTGGAATATAAGCTGTTACCTCTAACGTATTTGTTAAACGTACACGAGCGTATTTACGAAGTGCTGAGTTTGGTTTTTTCGGCGTCATTGTCCCAACACGAGTACAAACCCCACGCTTTTGTGGCGAGTTTAGATCTGTAGCAGATTTTTTAAAGCTATTGTAGCCTTTTCCTAATGCTGGAGACTTTGATTTCGTGATGTTGGATTTACGAGGCTTACGTACCAATTGGTTAATTGTAGGCATCGATTATTCCTCCCTTCATTTGTTCTTTTAATACCACACATCCAGGTGGTTCATTTTTTGGGTAAAAACAAAGTCTTTGTGCTTCACACAAAAACTGTTACACAGTAATAGCCACAACGGAAGCGCCTAAACGCAATCCACAGGCTCTACCAAGGTCTATTTTAGACTCGACATAGGTAATTGGTACATCATTTTCTGTTGCTGTCTGACGTGCTAATTCAATGATTCTCAATTCTACATCAAGTGCAATATATACTTCTTTGACAAGCCCTTTTTTCATTGCTTTTACTGCTTGCTTTGTACCTATGATCGTTTTGTCTGCTTGTTTTACTTTTTCATAAGACATTTACATATCCTCCAAAGCTACAAGTCCGATAACTATCAACCTTAAATATATTATCATTCCCTGCAAAAAGTGTCAACACTTAACAAGAAAATATTAGGGAGAATTATTATTAACTCTCCCTAATATAAAGTTATTCTGCGTTTACTGCTTCTTTTTGTGCATCTGATTCGTTTTTAGTTATTTGGATTTGACGGTAACGTTGCATACCAGTACCAGCAGGAACTAGTTTACCAATAATTACGTTTTCTTTCAATCCAAGTAACTCATCACGTTTTCCTTTAATCGCTGCATCTGTTAAGACACGAGTCGTTTCTTGGAATGACGCTGCTGATAAGAACGATTCTGTTTCAAGAGAAGCTTTTGTAATACCAAGGATAACTGGGCGACAAGTTGCAGGAATCTTACCTTGTAGTACTGCTTCTTTGTTCGCTTCAGCAAATTGATGAATATCTAATAGTGAGCCAGGAAGCAAGTCAGTTTCTCCAGCTTCAATTACGCGCACTTTACGAAGCATTTGGCGAACCATTACTTCGATATGCTTATCACCAATTTCTACCCCTTGCATACGATAAACTTTTTGTACTTCTTTTAACAAGTACTCTTGTACTGTGGAAACATCTTTTACTTTTAACAATTCTTTAGGATCTATAGAACCTTCCGTTAATACTTGCCCACGATGGATAACGTCATTAACTTGAACTTTTAGACGAGCATTGTATGGAGCTAAGTATTTACGAGTCTCTACATTACCTTGAATTGTAATTTCTTTTTGTCCTTCTCTAATCTCATCGATTTCAGTAACTGTACCTGTAATCTCTGAAATAACCGCTTGCCCTTTTGGATTACGAGCTTCGAAGATCTCTTGAATACGTGGAAGACCTTGTGTGATATCATCACCGGCAACCCCACCTGTATGGAATGTACGCATTGTTAACTGAGTACCTGGTTCCCCGATAGATTGAGCAGCGATAATACCTACCGCTTCCCCTACTTCTACCTTGTCACCTGTAGCTAAGTTTAAGCCGTAACATTTTTTACATACACCATGTTTCGTATTACAAGTAAATGCTGAGCGGATAGTTAATTGAGTAATTCCAGCATCTTCAATCAAACGCGCGATTTCATTAGTAATTAAGCCGTCTCTTTCTAAAATAACATGCCCTTTTTCAGGATGGAAAATTGTTTTCTTCGTATGACGACCAACAATACGTTCGCCAAACTCTTCAATAACTTCCGTTCCTTCCATAAGAGAACCTATTAGTAAGCCACGGTCAGTACCACAGTCATCCTCACGTACGATTACATCTTGCGCTACATCAACAAGACGACGAGTCAGGTAACCTGAATCGGCTGTTTTAAGTGCTGTATCGGCAAGACCTTTACGTGCACCATGTGTAGAGATGAAGTATTCAAGTACTGTTAAACCTTCACGGAACGATGACTTGATCGGAAGTTCGATAATTCGACCAGCCGGATTGGCCATCAGACCACGCATACCTGCAAGTTGAGTAAAGTTGGACGCGTTACCACGGGCACCAGAGTCACTCATCATGAAGATCGGGTTCATATTATCTAATGATTTCATTAGTTTTTCTTGAATAACTTCTTTTGCTCTACTCCAATGTCCAATAACGCTTGCATAACGCTCTTCTTCTGTTATTAGACCACGACGGAACTGTTTCAATACTTTATCTACTTTTCCTTGTGCTTCTTCAAGAATCTCACCTTTGTCTGGAAGTACGACGATATCAGAGATACCAATAGTTATACCAGCCTTAGTGGAATACTTAAATCCAAGTGCTTTCATACGGTCAAGCATTTTAGAAGTTTCTGTAATATGGAAACGTGTAAATACTTCAGCGATGATATTACCTAAAATTTTCTTCTTGAATGGTTGAACAAGTTCCATAGATTCAATATGTTTTTTCACATCTGTTGTAGTAGAGATGAAATATTTTTCAGGTGTTTCAATTTGTAAATTATAATCCGTTGGTTCGTTAATGTACGGGAACGTTTCAGGAAGTATTTCGTTAAAAATAACTTTACCTACAGTAGTTAATAACAACATCTTGTTTTGTTCTTCCGTAAACGTCGGATTTTTTAATGATGATGCAGCAATTGCAATACGAGTATGCAAATGTACATGACCAGTGTTATAAGCGATTAACACTTCTTCTGGACCGTAGAATGTAGAACCCTCACCCATTGCACCTTTACGCTCTAGTGTTAAGTAATAGTTACCTAATACCATATCTTGAGAAGGTGTAACAACTGGTTTACCATCTTTAGGGTTCAAAATGTTTTGTGCTGCAAGCATTAATAGACGAGCTTCCGCTTGTGCTTCTGCTGATAAAGGAACGTGAACAGCCATTTGGTCACCATCAAAGTCAGCGTTATATGCTGTACATACTAGAGGGTGAAGACGAATTGCACGGCCTTCTACTAATGTTGGTTCAAATGCCTGGATACCTAGACGGTGAAGAGTAGGTGCGCGGTTTAATAAAACCGGATGCTCCTTGATTACATCTTCTAGTACATCCCAAACCTCTGGATGCATGCGCTCGATTTTACGTTTTGCACTCTTAATATTATGTGCCAAGCCGCGTTCCACTAGCTCTTTCATAACAAACGGTTTAAATAACTCGATTGCCATCTCTTTTGGAAGACCACATTGGTACATTTTTAAGTTTGGTCCTACTACGATAACCGAACGACCAGAATAGTCTACACGTTTACCAAGTAAGTTTTGACGGAAACGACCTTGTTTCCCTTTAAGCATGTGAGAAAGTGATTTTAATGGACGGTTACCTGGTCCTGTTACCGGACGGCCACGACGACCATTATCAATCAATGCATCTACTGCTTCTTGTAGCATACGCTTTTCATTTTGAACGATGATGCTTGGAGCACCTAAGTCCAATAAACGTTTTAAGCGGTTATTACGGTTGATCACACGACGGTATAGATCATTTAAATCAGATGTAGCAAAGCGTCCACCATCTAATTGAACCATCGGACGTAATTCTGGTGGAATTACCGGAAGAACATCTAAGATCATCCAATCTGGCTTATTCCCTGAGTTACGGAATGATTCAACTACTTCTAAACGTTTAATCGCACGTGTACGACGTTGACCTTGAGCTGTTTTCAACTCTTCTTTTAGGTGTTCAGTTTCACTTTCTAGATCTATTTCTGATAATAGACGCTTAATAGCCTCTGCACCCATAGCTGCTTGGAATTTGCTGCCAAACTTATCTCGGTATGCACGGTATTCTTTTTCAGAAAGTAATTGTTTCTTTTCAAGAGGTGTATCCGCTGGTTCGATTACTACGTAAGAAGCAAAATAAATGACTTCCTCAAGTGATCTTGGAGACATATCCAAAATCAGACCCATACGGCTTGGAATACCTTTGAAATACCAAATATGTGATACAGGAGCTGCCAATTCAATGTGTCCCATACGCTCACGACGGACTTTCGAACGCGTAACCTCAACTCCACATCGATCACAAACTACGCCTTTATAACGAACACGTTTGTATTTACCACAATGACATTCCCAGTCTTTAGTTGGACCGAAAATACGCTCACAGAATAACCCATCTTTTTCAGGTTTTAGTGTACGATAGTTAATTGTTTCAGGTTTTTTTACTTCTCCATAAGACCATGAACGAATTTTATCTGGTGAAGCTAAACCAATTTTCATATACTCAAAATTATTAACGTCTATCAAGGAGCCTACCTCCCTTTAGTCTTGAGTCTTTAGAAAGACCTTCCAAGTAGCTCTGCATCATGCAATTTAATACGGAAATACGGACAGGCATCACCTGTCCGATTTTTTATCTAATCAATTATTCCTGCTTTGCCTTACTCTAAGTTTCCAACTGGCTCTTCTTCATTAGCTAGTGGTAATAAACCAAGCGCATCAGCTGCCGGAATATCGTCATCTTCATCTAAATCGCGAAGTTCAATTTCTTCTTCGTCAATCGTTAACATCTTAACATCCATACCTAAACTTTGAAGTTCTTTAATCAATACTTTGAATGATTCAGGAACACCTGGTTCAGGAACGCTTTCTCCTTTAACGATCGCTTCATATGTTTTCACACGTCCAACCACGTCATCAGATTTAACTGTTAAGATTTCTTGTAATGTATAAGCAGCACCATAAGCTTCTAGTGCCCATACTTCCATCTCCCCAAAACGTTGTCCACCGAATTGCGCTTTACCTCCAAGAGGCTGTTGCGTAACAAGTGAATAAGGTCCTGTTGAACGAGCATGAAGCTTATCATCAACCATGTGGGCAAGTTTGATCATGTACATAACCCCTACAGATACGCGGTTATCAAATGGTTCACCTGAACGACCATCATATAGAGTCGTTTTACCATCACGGTTTAAGCCTGCTTCTTCCATTGTGTTCCAAACATCTTCCTCGTTGGCACCATCAAATACTGGTGAAGCCATGTGTACACCAAGAAGTCTAGAAGCCATACCTAAGTGAAGCTCTAATACTTGCCCGATATTCATACGAGAAGGTACCCCTAGTGGATTTAACATAATATCTACTGGTGTTCCGTCTGGAAGGAAAGGCATATCTTCTTCCGGTAGGATACGAGAGATTACCCCTTTGTTACCATGTCGTCCGGCCATTTTATCCCCTACAGAGATTTTACGTTTTTGAACGATATAAGCACGTACTAATTGGTTCACGCCAGGTGATAACTCATCGCCATCTTCACGATTGAAGACTTTAACGTCTAATACAATTCCGCCTGCACCATGAGGTACACGTAGAGATGTATCTCGAACTTCACGCGCTTTTTCACCGAAAATAGCATGAAGTAAACGTTCTTCAGCAGTAAGTTCTGTAACCCCTTTAGGTGTTACTTTACCAACTAAAATATCTCCGTCTCTTACTTCTGCACCAACACGGATAATCCCACGGTCATCTAAGTTACGTAATGCATCTTCTCCGACGTTTGGAATATCTCTAGTGATTTCTTCTGGCCCAAGCTTCGTGTCACGTGATTCTGATTCGTATTCTTCTATATGCACAGAAGTATAGACATCATCTTTCACAAGACGTTCACTCATAATTACAGCATCCTCGTAGTTGTATCCGTCCCATGTCATGAAGGCTACTAGTACGTTACGTCCTAGTGCAAGCTCTCCTTGTTCCATAGATGGACCATCTGCAAGAATATCTAAAGGTTTAACACGATCTCCAACTTTAACAATTGGACGTTGGTTAATAGATGTACCATGGTTAGAACGCTCGAATTTGTGTACTTTATAAGTTGTTAAGTCACCTTTAACTTCTTTTCCGTCCACTTCTTCAATTCGACGCACGCGAATTTCCTTCGCTTCTACGTGTTCTACAATACCGTGATATTTCGCAATAACCGCTGCACCAGAGTCACGTGCATTGACGTGTTCCATACCAGTTCCGACAAACGGAGCTTCTGGGTTTAAAAGAGGAACCGCTTGACGTTGCATGTTCGCTCCCATTAGGGCACGGTTAGAGTCATCATTTTCTAAGAAAGGAATACATGCTGTCGCTGCAGAAACTACTTGCTTCGGCGAAACGTCCATGTAATCGATTTGATCTCTTCTAAATACCGTGTTATCTCCACGGAAACGACCAACTACTTCTTCGTTTTTGAAAGCACCATCTTCAGATAATGGCGAGTTTGCTTGCGCAACAACGTAGTTGTCCTCTTCATCAGCTGTTAGGTAGTCAATACGAGAAGTCACAAGACCTGTTTCAGGATCCACACGACGGTATGGTGTTTCGATAAATCCAAATTTATTTACTTTCGCAAAACTGGAAAGTGAGTTAATTAATCCAATGTTTGGTCCCTCAGGAGTTTCAATCGGACACATACGACCATAGTGAGAGTAGTGAACGTCACGTACTTCGAACCCTGCACGCTCACGCGTTAAACCACCGGGTCCTAAAGCAGATAGACGACGCTTATGAGTCAACTCTGCAAGTGGGTTTGTTTGGTCCATGAACTGAGATAACTGCGAGCTACCAAAGAATTCCTTGATAGATGCAATAACTGGACGAATATTTATCAGCTGTTGTGGAACAATTGCTTGTGTATCGTTAATAGACATACGCTCACGAACTACACGTTCCATACGAGAAAGACCAATACGGAATTGGTTTTGCAGTAACTCTCCAACTGAACGTAAACGACGGTTACCAAGATGGTCAATATCATCTGTGTTTCCAACGTTGAATAATAGGTTAAAGAAGTAACCAATAGATGAAACGATGTCAGCAGGCGTAATGTTTTTAACTTCTGTTTCCACATACGCATTACTAATTACGTTAATTTCTTTTTGCTCTTCATCATTTGGCGCATAAATTTTAATCGATTGAACCGTAATATCGTCTTCTAACACTCCACCTACTTGAGAGAATGTTTTAAAGCCAATTCCGTTTTCCAGATGTGGAATCAGTCTGTCTAATACACGACGATCAATCAGCGTACCAGCTTCAACTAAGATTTCACCTGTTTCAGGATCCACTAGCGTTTCTGCTACCGTTTGGTTGAATAAACGATTTTTAATATGCAATTTTTTGTTCATTTTGTAACGACCAACATTAGCTAAGTCATAGCGTTTTGGGTCAAAGAAGCGAGAGTATAGCAAGCTCTTTGCACTTTCCACTGTTGGTGGCTCACCAGGACGTAAGCGTTCATAGATTTCTAATAACGCTTTTTCAGTAGTTTCTGTATTGTCCTTTTCAAGCGTGTTACGTAAATACTCATTGTCACCGATTAAATCAATGATTTCTTGATCTGAACCGAAACCTAAAGCACGAAGTAAAACAGTTACTGGTAATTTACGAGTTCTATCAATACGAACATAGACTACGTCCTTTGCATCAATCTCGTATTCCAGCCATGCACCACGGTTAGGAATAACTGTAGCACCAAAGCCTTTTTTACCATTTTTGTCAGTTTTGTCATGGAAGTATACACTTGGTGAACGGACTAGCTGAGATACGATTACTCGCTCAGCACCATTAATTACGAAAGTTCCGGTTTCTGTCATTAGTGGGAAATCACCCATAAAGACATCCTGTTCCTTCACTTCATCCGTTTCTTTGTTATGAAGACGTACTTTTACGCGTAGTGGTGCTGCGTATGTTGCGTCACGTTCTTTTGATTCATCGACTGAATACTTTGGTTCATTCAAACTATAGTCGACAAATTCCAATGATAGATTGCCTGTAAAATCCTCGATTGGTGAAATATCTTTAAACATTTCACGTAAACCTTCTTCAAGGAACCATTCATAAGATGCTGTTTGAATCTCAATAAGATTCGGTAACTCTAGCACCTCACTAATACGCGCAAAACTTCTACGCTGGCGGTGTTGTCCGTACTGAACTAGTTGACCTGTCAACTCATTCACCCCTCAATTAAAGCGATATTAGGTCTTTTCGATATAGACATTTTGGTGTATGATATCGAAAGACAAAAAGAAAACGAGTTCTTAATAAGAGCTCATTTTTGATTCACCAAACTTTTCTCGGCCAGTATACCCATAAAGTATAGCTTTTATACAAAAGGGCATAAGTCCTCAAAATAATATTTTTGCATTTTATTATAATATCATAGCGATTTTGTCAAGTCAATCTTTTGTACCTTTTATAATCCAATAACCTTTTTCTTTGTTCACAACTTCTACTTGACCAAAAATCTCTTCTAAAAAACTAAAAGTAGATGGTGCCCCTTGTTTCTTTTGAATTACAACCCACAATTCTCCCCCTGAAACTAATTTTTCATAGGAATCCTTATAGAAACGAAATATAGTCTCTTTTCCAGCACGAATAGGTGGATTAGTTATAATAGCCGCAAAGTTTGCAGTTTCCACTGCTGACAACCCATCACTTTCATAGATTCGCACATTTTGTACCCCGTTAGCAGCCGCATTTTTTACTGCAAGTTGGATTGCACGTGTGTTAACATCTACTAAATGAACTGTTCTTTCTTCATTTGCTTTTGCAACGGCAAGTCCAATTGGACCGTACCCACAGCCCACATCCAATATATCTCCTTCGAGATCTGGGGCACTAAAAGCATCAATTAATACACGGGAGCCAAAATCTACTTCGCTCTTACTAAATACACCAGCATCTGTTTCAAACCGAAAATTATGACCAAGTAATTTAAAATTCCAATGTTGAGGCTTACTTTCCGTTTGAGGTTTTCTAGAATAATAATGTTCAGACACCGTTTAACCCTCCATCATACATACGAAGAAAAGCCCGTCGTATATAGACGAGCTTTTTCCCCGAGTTGTACCAGAAATTACTTAACTTCTACGTTAGCGCCTACTTCTTCAAGTTGAGCTTTCATAGCTTCTGCATCTTCTTTAGATACGCCTTCTTTAATAGCTTTAGGAGCGTTATCTACTACTTCTTTAGCTTCTTTCAAGCCAAGACCAGTGATTTCACGAACTACTTTGATTACTTTGATTTTTTGGTCGCCTGCAGATGCAAGGATTACGTCAAATTCAGTTTGCTCTTCAGCAGCAGCAGCACCGCCACCAGCTGCAGCAGCTACAGGTGCAGCAGCAGTAACACCGAATTCTTCTTCGATTGCTTTTACTAAGTCGTTTAATTCAAGAACTGTCATTGATTTGATAGCTTCTAAGATTTGCTCATTATTCATTTTATTTTCCTCCTATTATTGGGTATGTTAGGCTATTAGCCGGTTTTTTGTCGAAGAGTTGCATAATGAATTATGCGCCTTGCTCTTCTTTTTGTTCTGCAACAGCTTTTGTTGCAAGTGCGAAATTGCGCACTGGAGCTTGAAGTACAGATAAAAGCATTGAAAGAAGTCCTTCGCGTGATGGAAGTTCTGCAAGTGCTTTTACATCTTCAGCTGAAGATACGTTACCTTCGATGATCCCTGCTTTAATTTCTAATTGTTCGTTCTTTTTAGCAAAATCGTTGATGATTTTTGCAGGAGCAACTACGTCTTCGTTAGAGAATGCAACAGCATTTGGTCCAACTAAGAATTCGTTGATCGCATCAACACCCGCGATTTCAGTAGCACGACGTGTAAGTGAGTTTTTATAAACTTTGAACTCAACGCCAGCTTCACGAAGTTGTTTACGTAATTCCGTAACTTGTGCAACGTTTAAACCACGGTAATCAACAACTACTACTGAAGCAGCAGCTTTAAATTTACCAGCGATATCGTCTACAATTACTTTTTTTGTTTCGATTGCTTTGCTCATCTTGGCACCTCCTATAAGAATTGGCCATTTATACCGACAAAAGAAAAGCCTCTGATCTACGGATAGACACAGAGGCAGAAAGTCATCATCTAATTAGAATCTGAATTTACGTGTCCTCGGTAGGATATTAAGTGACAAGTCACTCCTACTGTCTTCGGTACAAATGTATATTACACAACAAAAGTCATCTTATCAGATAGACTATAGGTTGTCAATTATTATTTTACTGATTGAGCGTCAACTTTAATAGCTGGGCCCATTGTAGTTGTTACATTTACAGATTTCATGTAAACACCTTTTGATGCAGCTGGTTTAGCTTTTTGAATTACTTCAAATACTGCCATGAAGTTTTCTACTAATTTGTCGTCTTCGAAAGAAACTTTTCCGATAGGTGCATGAATAATCCCTGCTTTGTCAGCACGGTATTCTACTTTACCAGCTTTAATTTCTTCAATCGCTTTAGTAACATCAAATGTAACAGTACCAGTTTTAGGGTTTGGCATTAAACCTTTTGGTCCAAGTACTCGACCGATTTTACCAACTTCACCCATCATGTCAGGAGTAGCTACGATTACATCGAAGTCAAACCATCCTTGTTGGATTTTGTTGATATATTCCACGTCACCTACATAGTCTGCACCTGCAGCTTCAGCTTCTTTAAGTTTTTCACCTTTAGCAAAAACTAATACGCGTTGAGTTTTACCAGTTCCGTTTGGAAGTACTACTGCTCCACGGATTTGTTGGTCGTTTTTACGAGTATCAATTCCTAGACGGAAAGCAACTTCAACTGTTGCGTCAAAATTAACTGTGCTAGTTTTTTTAGCAAGTTCAATTGCTTCTTTAGCTGAATACGTAGTATTTTTGTCAACTAATTTAGCAGCTTCTTGTAACTTTTTACCTTTGTTAGCCATTTTAAAATGTCCTCCTTGATAGTGGTTTTAGCGGAATAAACCTCCCACGTGTAAAGGTTGCAGTTATTCTAAGGAACAACTACAACCTTCCAAAAAACAATTGCTTCATATCAAAATCACATAAAGTATTAGTCTTCGATCGTAATACCCATGCTACGTGCTGTACCTTCAACCATCAACATAGCTGTTTCAACAGATGCAGCGTTTAGATCTGGCATTTTTTGTTCAGCGATTTCGCGAACTTTTTCACGTTTAACTGTCGCCACTTTAACGCGGTTCGGTTCACCTGATCCAGATTGAATTCCTGCTGCTACTTTAAGTAACACTGCTGCCGGCGGAGTTTTTGTAATGAAAGTAAAAGAACGATCTTCAAATACAGAAATTTCAACCGGAATGATTAGACCTGCTTGATCAGCAGTACGTGCGTTGAACTCCTTACAGAATCCCATGATATTAACACCTGCTTGTCCTAATGCAGGACCAACCGGTGGAGCTGGATTAGCTTTACCAGCAGGAATTTGTAATTTAACAACTTTAATCACTTTTTTAGCCACGAGACACACCTCCTTAAGTCCGTGATGTGGTAATTGGGTTGCCCCTCCCACTCAAATATCTGTCTCTCAGCTCTGCGCTGATAACATTTAGAAAATTCATGCAGACTTTTTTTCAGTCTGACCTTTGAAATGATACCACTTATCCATTTTTTTAGCAAGTATAAATTATACTTTAATTACTTGTTCGAAATCTAGCTCCATATTCGTTTCGCGTCCGAACATATCTATAGAAACAGTAACTTTTCCTTTTTCTGCCTCGATTGCTTCTACTTTACCTTGGAAATGAGCAAATGGCCCTTCTAGTACTTCTACTAATTCTCCAACTGAGAAATCTACCTCGACTTTGCGATCGTTCATACCCATTTGCTTCAGCATAGATTGAACCTCTTCTGGAGCAAGCGGTGTAGGCTTTGTCCCTCCACCTGATGAACCTAGGAATCCAGTAACTCCTGGTGTGTTACGTACTACATACCAAGCGTCGTCAGTCATGATTAACTCTACAAAAACATACCCAGGGAATGTTTTTCTTGTAACCACACGTTTTTTTCCATCTTTAAAATCTGTTTCTTCTTGTTCCGGGATGAACACTCGGAATATCTTGTCAGACATCCCCATTGTTTCTACACGCTTTTCTAAATTTGCTTTTACTTTATTTTCATACCCAGAGTACGTATGAACGACATACCAATTTTTTTCCATAGTGTCAGGACTAGACGTCCTTCCCTCCTTTTCTAAGACAAATGAAAAAACCCGTTCGTTGACTAAGACGGGCTATTTTCAGATATTTACATGCTACAAACTTATAACTCCAAGTACCAACGGAACAATTCAGAAATACCTAAGTCCACTACTGCAAAGAATACAGCCATTACCGCTACTGTTGCAAGCACAATGATTGTGTACCGTGTTAGCTCTTTGCGTTTTGGCCAACTTACTTTTCTCATTTCTGACCCTACGTTTTTAAAAAACCCACTAATATTAGCCATTTAGTTGAACCTCCACATGAATATCTATCTTCTTACATACTCATAATGTTTGTTTGTGTACTGTATGAGCATTACAATGCGTGCAGTATTTTTTTCTCTCTATACGAACAGAACCGCTATCTTTAGACGCTGGAACTGTATAATTGCGATTACCACATTCTACGCAACTCAAGACGATTTTTTTAGTCATAATCTCACCTTTTTGGTGTATAAGTCTTTTTCAAGATTATCACCTTAGACTTACTGTGTCAACAAAATCCCAAATTATGCATAATTACTTCCAATCTCCATATAACGCTCTAGCTTACGCTTTACTCTTTGCAAGGCGTTATCGATAGACTTAACATGTCTATTCAATTCCTCGGATATCTCTTGATAGGATTGGCCATCTAGATATAAGGAGAGCACCTGCTGCTCAAGCTCGCTTAAAATTTCACCCATTTTACCTTCCATGTAATCATAGTTTTCTCTGTTTATGATTAACTCCTCTGGGTCGTCTACCACAGATCCTGCGATAATATCCATAAGTGTACGGTCCGATTCTTCATCATAGATCGGCTTGTCCAAGGAAATATATGAATTGAGCGGAATATGCTTTTGCCTGGTAGCTGTTTTAATAGCAGTAATGATCTGCCTTGTAATACATAATTCAGCAAATGCCCTAAAAGAAGAAAGCTTTTCCTCTTTGAAATCACGAATCGCCTTATATAGTCCAATCATTCCTTCTTGAAGTATATCTTCCTTATCCGCACCTATTAAAAAATAGGATCTACCTTTCATTCTCACAAATGAACGGTATTTCGTTATTAAATAATCTAGCGCTTCGGTGTTTCCTTGATGAACCATTTCTACAAGCTCTTCATCTAGTAAACTATCCAATTGTTGTAGATTCAGCTCTGTCTTTTCCAATGAAGTCACCTCAGCTAAATTAGACATATTTACCATCAGTATACAGGATTCAAATTTATAGCGTCAATGAGTCATTTCATTCCTCTTCGCCATTTTTCGAAAATTTCCGCTACTTCTTCTGATAAATCAATGGTCGAAGACGGCTTAGCTTCTTGGATATTCTTCACTTTTTTCGTAATATTCGAGGAAATAGAAATCATTTCAATTTCTAACTCTCTTGCAGATTTTCTTAGCGCACCTTGTCCAAATATGACTCGTTGCTCTGTCATATCAGAGGTAGCAACATAAATTTGTACGCGTCTACCACTTAACTCCCGAGTCATCTTTTCAATTCGCTCGTCTGCTGTTTCATTTTTTCTTGTAAAGATAATTTCCACATCATACTGTTTCTTTTTGTTTTCTATACCCGGTACTAGGTGGGCATCAAACACTACAATTACTCGTATACCAGTAAATGCTTTATATTCTGCCATTTGCTCGATTAGTCTATCTCTAGCATCTAGTAATTTATCATTTTTTAGTTTTCTTAACTCGCTCCATGCGCCGATGATATTATAACCATCGACAAGTAGAATCTGCATGATTTTATTGTTTAAGCGGGTTTCTTACGCGCAAAACTTCGTATAGAAGGATTGACGTAGCAACGGACGCATTCAAGCTAGTTACATGACCAACCATCGGCAAATGGTAAAGAAAGTCGCATTTATCTTTTAATAATCGACTCATCCCTTTTCCTTCACTTCCAATAATGAGTGCTAACGGGAGGGTAGCATCCATATTTCTATAATCTGTTGACTTCGCAGCATCTGTTCCTGCAATCCACACTCCGCGCTCTTTAAGCTCGTCCACTGTTTGAGCCAAGTTCCCGGCACGATAAACTGGCACATGCTCAATTGCACCTGTAGATGCTTTGGCTACTACTGCTGTTAACCCAACAGCTCTTCTCTTCGGAATGATAATACCATGTGCTCCTACTGCATCCGCAGTACGCATAATAGAACCTAGGTTATGTGGGTCCTCAATTTCATCTAAAATGATAAAAAGTGGATCCTCTTTTTTACTTGCAGCTAGATTAAATAAATCATCTAATTCTGCATATTTGTAAGCAGCAACTGAAGCTACAATCCCTTGATGATTTGCATCGGTTAGATTATCCAGCTTTTTCTTTGGGACAAACTGAACGATAATTCCTGCTTCCTTCGCCAATTGTATGATTTCTGTAACGCCACTTTTTTGAATACCTTCAGCTATCCAGACCTTATTCATGTCTCTTCCAGAGCGCAGTGCTTCTACGACTGGATTTTTACCAGCAATAATTTCACCAGTTTGTTCGGATTTCTCTATCATTATTTTTTCTCTCCCTTTTGCCCATCGATAAATTCAATGGAAAATCGCAGCACCTCTTGCAAACGATCTGCTTGCTCACTTAAGTATAAGCTACCAATAACAGCTTCAAACGCTGTACTGTAATGATACGTCAAAACATCTGTATTTTTAGGAACCGTTCCAGATTTGGCATTTCTTCCTCTTCTTAAGACAGCCTCTTCTTCCTCAGTTAAGAAATTAGTGTTTAACATTTCTTTAACGATTGTTGCTTGTGCCTTGGCAGACACGTAATTTGTTGCTTCTTTGTGAAGGATGTTTGGTCTAACCCGCCCTGAGCGGATGAGGTGTTCTCGAACTACTTGTTCGAACACCGCATCACCCATATAAGCTAAGGCTAAAGAGTTAAGTTGCTTTACATCAGATAATTTAAATTCCACGAGGGTCACCCACGCTTCCATCGGATACCTTGGGCAGTATCTTCTAAAATAATATTCATTTCCTTCAGCTGATCTCTAATTTCATCCGCACGAGCAAAATTTCGATCTTTTCTCGCTTGGTTACGTTCTTCGATCAGCGCATCAATTTCTTCATCCAACACCTCTTGCTCCTTTGAAAGAGTAATTCCAAGAACTGCAGTTAATAAATCCAAAACGGATATAAATTGATTTAATACTTCTTCAGATGTTTGCTTTTCTAATAGATAAGTATTCGCTAGCTTAGATAATTCAAATAATGCAGCTATCCCATTGGCAGTATTAAAATCATCATCCATTGCCATTTCAAATTGTTGCTTAACCTCTTGTATTTTGTGCAGCCATATATCATGCTGGTCACCTAAATCCGCTGTTGTATTCAAACGGTGAAGTACATTTTCATATGAAGTACGAATACGTTCTAATCCTGCCTCTGCCTGCTCTACAAGCTCTTGAGAATAGTTAATTGGGTTACGGTAATGAACACTTAGCATAAAGAATCGGAGCACCTGCGGGTTAATTTGCTTGCGAATGTCATTCACCAATACAAAGTTACCAAGTGACTTAGACATTTTTTCATTGTCTATATTGATATAACCGTTATGCATCCAATACCTAGCAAAGGTTTTTCCAGTTCTAGCCTCAGATTGAGCAATCTCGTTTTCATGGTGAGGGAAAGTTAAATCCTGACCACCAGCGTGTATATCAATTGTGTCTCCTAAAATCTCACGTGCCATAACAGAGCACTCAATATGCCAACCTGGTCGACCTTGCCCCCATGGACTTTCCCAGAATATCTCACCAGGCTTTGCAGCTTTCCATAGAGCGAAGTCTAATGCGTCTTCTTTCTTCTCTCCACGCTCAATGCGTGCTCCTACCTTTAAGTCATCTACGGACTGATGTGAAAGCTTTCCGTACCCTTCAAACTTTCTCGTACGGTAGTAAACGTCACCTTGTGATTCATAAGCATAGCCTTTTTCTACTAGCACTTTAATAAAATCTATAATTTCATCCATATGTTCCGTTACACGAGGATGGGAGTCTGCCTTTGTGCACCCTAGTGCCTCTACGTCTGCATAATAAGCTTTAATAAAGCGATCCGTAAGCTCTGATACATCTTCACCGAGTTCGTTGGCCGCTTTAATAATCTTGTCGTCTACATCAGTAAAGTTACTTACGAATGTCACATCGTATCCACGATATTGCAAATACTTTCGGACCGTGTCATATACGATAACCGGTCGTGCATTACCGATATGAATGTAATTGTATACCGTTGGACCGCATACATACATTTTTACCTTTCCTTCTTCTATTGGCACAAATGGTTCCTTCTCACGTTTTAGTGAATTAAAGATTTGAATTGTCATGGCGTTTGGCTCTCTCCTTTTCCTCTAGCAATCGAACTATTTCTTCCTGTAGCTGCTTAATCTTATCTTCCATTTCCTTGCACCGATCTGCAAATGGATCAGGAAGATCTTGATGATCTAAGTTTCTTTTTACCTTTTTACCATTTTGAATAACGACTACACCAGGTATGCCAACTACCGTAGAATCTTCTGGTACATCCTTTAGGACGACGGAGCCTGCTCCTACCTTACTGTTGTCGCCGATTGTGATAGACCCCAACACCTTAGCTCCAGTAGCTACTAAGACATTATTCTTAAGAGTAGGGTGACGCTTTCCTTTTTCTTTACCAGTTCCCCCTAAGGTAACACCTTGATAGATCGTACAATCGTCTCCTATCTCACAGGTTTCTCCAATAACCACCCCTGAACCATGGTCGATGAAGAAGCGTCTGCCTATCACCGCTCCAGGATGGATTTCTATACCTGTAAAGAACCTGCTGATTTGGGAGATTAGCCTTGCAAGGAAAAACCATTTCCTCTTATAAAAGACATGTGCTAACCTATGGCTCCAAACTGCATGTAAACCTGCATAGGTTAATATAACCTCCAACTTACTAGTAGCAGCGGGATCCTGTTCAAACACTACCTCTATATCTTCTTTCATCCGCTCAAACACGATAATCACTCCTTTTTTCCATAAGAAAAGCGCAAGCGCCTATGTTTGCCCCGACAGGCAAATGGAGAAAAGCGAGGAGGCAGTTCCTCAGCCACCGCAAACGCTTTTGTTTGCGACGAGCTCGCGCAGGAGCAGCTTTTATCCATTTGCCCCCGAGGGGCAAGGCGCTGAAGCTAGACATCTATTTATCCACAAGTTCAGAATTTTATAATTTCCTAAACAATAAAAAAAGTCTCTGTCTATAAATATAGACAGAGACGCTGTTTTGCGCGGTTCCACTCTGATTGGAAAGATGTTTATCTTTCCCGCTTCACATCTTTAACGCAGATGATACGTCCAGCCTACTAATCGTTCGGCTTGGCGCTCCGAGGTGCATTTCCATAACTCATAGGTTCAGACCACTTTCAGCCGGTGATGGTCCTCTCTAAGGAACTTGCGTTACGTACTTCTCCTCTTCTTAGCTTTCTTTACTTCGTTCATGAATTACACTCATTTTCACACCTTGTAGTGGAAAAGTCAATTTTATTGTTTAGCGTATTTGGAAACTCTTGCAATTACTTTTTCTTTACCGATTAAGCTAATTGCATCCGCTAATTCCGGACCATGTGTTTGGCCAGTAGTTACGACACGGATAGGCATAAATAGGTTTTTCCCCTTATGACCCGTTTCCTTTTGCACTGCTTTAATCGATGCTTTAATTTCTGCTGGTTCAAATGTTTCTAGAGCCTCTAACTGCGCTTTAAAGGCAGCCATAACCTCTGGTACTTGTTCACCAGTCAATACTTCAAGAGCTTCTTCATTATATGCAACATCGTCGTTAAAGAACAATGATGACAACTCAATAATTTCTGCTCCAAAGCTCATTTGATCATGGTAAAGCCCTATTAAATTTGTAGCCCATACTTGTTGCTCCTCAGATAATTCCTCTGGAAGAAGTCCTTCTTTTTGTAGATGTGGCAACGCAAGCTCTACTACTTTTTCTAGTGGAAGTTGCTTAATGTATTGATTGTTCATCCAAGTTAGTTTTTGCTTATCGAACATTGACGGTGATTTGGAAAGACGAGCTACATCAAATTGTTTAATGAATTCCTCTTTAGAGAAGATTTCTTCTTCTCCTTCAGGAGACCAGCCTAATAGAGCAAAGAAGTTGAACATTGCTTCTGGAAGATACCCTAGGTCTTTATATTGTGCTACAAATTGTATGATTGATTCATCACGTTTAGATAATTTTTTACGGCTTTCGTTGATGATTAACGTCATGTGCCCGTACTTAGGATATTCCCAGCCGAAAACGTCAAATACCATTAATTGTTTTGGAGTATTGGATAAATGCTCTTCACCTCGGAATACATGCGTAATCTCCATTAAGTGATCATCTAATACTACTGCGTAGTTATAGGTTGGAATGCCATTTGCTTTGACAAGAACCCAGTCACCAACGTCTTTGGATTCAAAGGACACAGTTCCACGAACTAAATCGTCAAACTTATACGTTACATTTTCAGGCACACGCATACGAATCGTATAAGGTGTTCCTGCCGCTTCCTTCTCTTGTACTTCTTCTTTGGATAGATGTCGGCATTTTCCGTTATACATCGGAGCAGCTACACCATTTTCTTTTTGTTGCTCACGGTCAGCTTCTAATTCCTCAGAAGTACAGAAACATTTATAAGCATGGCCTTTTTCTAGCATTTCCTCTGCGTATTTCGTGTAAATATCTAATCGCTCCATTTGGCGATAAGGTGCATAAGGTCCACCGATATCTACTGATTCATCGTATTCCATTCCTAGCCACTTTAAGTTATCCAGCTGTGATAATTCTCCGCCTTCAATATTTCGCTCAATATCTGTGTCTTCAATACGAACGATAAATTTCCCATTATGGTGGCGAGCATATAAATAATTGAATAATGCAGTACGTGCTCCTCCAATATGAAGATTTCCTGTAGGACTTGGTGCATAGCGTACGCGAACTTCTTGTGTCATTATAAATCCTCCTAATTATCTTACGTTTAAATTAAACCGTTATCTGGAAAGTGGAATTAAACCGTTGATAGACAACGTGATTGTTGCCTGTTTCGCTAAAGTAGTAAACTTTATCTATTCTACCACTGCGTGTAGCATTTTTAAAGCTAGTCTTTTTTCATTAAAAGGATAGTTGCCATCGAAGCAATCCCTTCCCCACGCCCAGTAAACCCAAGCTTTTCGGTAGTTGTTGCCTTTACATTGACCTGAGAGACATCAGCTTGCAGAAGCTCTGCTACTTTTGAGCGGATTTGCTCTATGTACGGGGCCATTTTAGGCATTTGAGCTATTATCGTACAATCTACATTTCCAAGCTTATAGCCTTTTGCATCTACTAGCTTCCAAATATACTCGAGTAATTTCGCCGAATCTGCATCTTTAAATTCAGGATCCGTATCAGGGAAATGTCTTCCAATATCTCCTTCTCCAATTGCTCCTAGCGCTGCATCTGTAATGGTATGGAGTAACACATCTGCATCCGAGTGACCTATTAAACCTCTTTCATAAGGGATCGTTATCCCACCTATGATTAATGGGCGGTTATCTGCAAATTCATGTACATCAAAGCCTTGTCCTATTCTTAACAATTTATTTTTCCTCCTGCTTTCGTTTATTTAAAATTACTTCTCCTAACAATAAGTCCTCTTGAGTGGTTACCTTTACATTATCATAGGTACTCTCCACGATGTGAACATTTCCACCTTGCTTCTCTACTAGCATAGCCTCGTCTGTCCCTAAAAAGGATTCCTGCTCAGCGAGTCTTTCGGCTTTCTCCAATACATCATATTGAAAAGCTTGAGGTGTTTGGATAATCCAAAGACTCTCTCGATCAACCGTTTCCTGTATTATACCATTGTGAACCTTTTTCATCGTATCCTTTGCCCGTACTGCAGCAACTGCTGCGCCAAATTTTTCAGCTGCTTGGACTAGCTGATGAATGATTTCCTGCTGAATGAACGGTCTAGCAGCATCATGCACCAATACAATCCCTTTAGCAGGACTAGCCTTCAAGCCCGCATATACACTATGCTGTCTTTCAGAACCGCCTTCTACAATGGCTGACACCTTTTGGATGGAATATTGCTGAAGCAGCTGTTCTATATATGATTTTTCTTCTTTTTTTATCGCTAAAACAATATGAGCGCAGTCAGGGTCTTGTTCAAAAACTCTAAGCGTATGTATTAAAACTGGTATATTACTTAATTCGATAAAAAGTTTGTTGTGACCTGCTCCCATCCTTTTTCCACTTCCCGCGGCAGGTAATATTACTGTATACAACATTATTTACGTACCTCCTATATTACAAAGAAAAAGGGTATGCTCCACAAAGGAAACATCCCCTCCTACTTATTTAGTTTCTTGGGGTTTCGCAAAGATCATTCGTCCTGCTGATGTTTGGAGAACACTCGTAACTTCTACATTAATAGCTTGTCCGATATAAGCTTTACCGCCTTCTACAACAATCATCGTCCCATCGTCTAAATAAGCTACCCCTTGATTATGCTCTTTACCATCTTTAATCACAACTACATGCATTATTTCCCCGGGAATAACTACCGGTTTAACGGCATTTGCTAAATCATTAATATTCAATACACGAACCTGATGCAGCTCACATACCTTGTTTAGATTAAAGTCATTTGTAACTACTATGCCACCCATTTTTTTAGCTAGACGCATCAATTTTAAATCAACTTCTTGGACATCCTCAAAGTCTTCTTCCACTATTAAAACTGCCGTACTTCTTTCATCCTTTAGTTTGTTTAGAACGTCTAAGCCTCGGCGACCTCTTGTCCGTTTAAGTGTATCAGAAGAATCTGCAATATGCTGAAGCTCCGTTAGCACAAATTGAGGGACAACAAGTACCCCTTCCATAAAGCCGGTTTCAGAAATATCAGCTATTCTTCCATCAATGATCACACTTGTGTCCAAGAGCTTGTAAGTCCCCAATGGTAGAGCTTGTTCTTCTTCCTCTGCTGTTTTTTTCTTCAATGCAGGGAGCTTAGAAGATGGAGTAAACACGTGTAGCAATTCATCTCTCTTTTTATAACCTACCTGGAATCCTAAATACCCTAAAATGATGGTCAATAGAACTGGAGCAACAGACCGAATGACTGGAAATTCAATACTCGATACCGCTGACCCTAAAAAGAAGGCTACGATTAACCCGATGACCATCCCTAACGTCCCAAACAACAAATCACCAATGGGTGCCTTTAATAGTCTTTCCTCCATCCATTTAATGAAATGAATTAAATAATCTGTTAAAAATAGCGCAGCTACATACAGCATGATTGCTCCGATTAATACAGAAACATATACATTGTTAATAAAAGAGTTGTTGGATAAATTAATCAGTTCATATAAGTGCGGTAAGAATAGCAACCCTAATGTACCACCTATTAATACAAAAGCAATTTGAATAATCCACTTTAACAAATATTCCACCTCCGTTTAAATTTTATTATACTTCCTTTTATGGCTCTATGCCTATTTTGACGTATGAGCAAGGCTAACCAATGCAGCAATACAATACTAGTATCAAAAGTTTACTTATACATAGTTTACATTACCACTCAGAAGTATACGTATTTTAGAAAGCAGGTGGCAGTTCCCCACCACCGTATCTTCTCTATTATTACCTCGAGTAGTTTGTCCTACTAGTCAGTTAAGAAAAAGCTTCCTTCATCACTTCATTTACTGATTCTACACCAATGACCTGAAGTCCCTTTGGATAGTCCCAGCCTCCCATATTCGATGCTGGGATGATTGCTCGTTTAAAGCCGAGCTTTGCAGCCTCTTGCACTCTTTGTTCAATCCTCGAAACTCTTCTTACCTCACCAGTTAATCCGACTTCTCCTATAAAACAGTCAGTTGAAGCAACACCTATATCTCTAAAACTAGAGACAATACTTACTAGGACGGCTAAATCGATGGCAGGTTCGTCTAATTTTACTCCACCGGCAACTTTTATATAGGCGTCTTGTGTTTGAAGTAGCAGTCCCATGCGTTTTTCTAGCACTGCCATTAACAAGGAAATTCTATTTTGGTCAATCCCTGTAGCCATTCTTTTTGGGTAGTTAAAGCTCGACTGTGTGACTAGCGCTTGAATCTCTACTAAAATCGGTCTTGTCCCTTCCATAGAAGCGACGATTGCAGAGCCTGCTGCTCCATGAGAACGCTCCTGCAAAAATAACTCAGAAGGATTTAGTACTTCCTTTAGGCCCTGTTGTACCATTTCAAAAATAGCAATCTCATTAGTGGAACCAAATCTATTTTTTTGTGAACGCAATATACGATGATTGTGATGACGCTCACCCTCAAAATATAAAACCGTATCTACCATATGCTCGAGAATCCTTGGTCCGGCGATTTGCCCTTCTTTAGTTACATGACCAACTAAAAAGATCGCAATATTTTTAGTCTTCGCGATACGCATCAGCTCAGCAGTACTTTCACGTACTTGAGACACGCTACCTGGTGCACTCGTTACTTCTGGGTGATGCACAGTTTGTATAGAATCCACGATTACAAAACGCGGACTTACTTGATCGATTGTTTCATTTATCAGCTCTAGATTAGTTTCCGAATAGATATAAAGTTCGTTTGAAGTAACTCCTAGACGTTCTGCTCGGAGTTTCGTCTGGCGGATGGATTCTTCTCCGGAAATGTAGAGGACTCTTTCTCCCTTATTCGCAAGAAGTGCAGAAACTTGTAAAAGAAGCGTTGATTTACCTATACCTGGATCTCCCCCAATTAAAACTAGGGAGCCTGGCACAATTCCTCCACCTAAGACCCGATTCAATTCTACTAAATCCGTCTGTACACGAGGCTCATCGATCGTTTCAATAGATATAATGGGCGTTGCTTTTTGAGTGACTCCAGAGGAATGCTGAAAAGAATGTCTAGGCCCCTTAGAAACAACCTCTACCTCTTCGACCATCGTGTTCCATTCTCCACACCCTGGACATCTACCCATCCATTTCGCAGCCTCATAGCCACATGAGTTACACATAAATTTCGTTTTCTTCTTTACAGCCATAAATTACTCCTCTTCCTTTGGAAAAAATATCTATATTAAGGATATTATATCTCTGTTTTATTTAAACCTTCTTAAGGCTAAGTTTTTTAAAAAAATATTCACCCTACTTGTCCCATTTATACTCATATCTACCTATGGATAAAAAACAGAGGTACACTGCAAAAGAATCTGCGTGTACCTCGAAGTTTAGAATCAGATTATTCACTTACGTTAACAGGCTCGCCTTGTCGGATTGCAAACTCATTATTCACGACATCCATTACGACCGTTTGCCCTTTTTTCACGTTGCCCTTAAGTAACTCTTCGGATAGATAATCTTCTACATGCTTCTGAAGCGCCCTGCGGATTGGTCGTGCCCCATATTCCGGATCAAAACCTTCCGTAGCAATTTTTTCTCTAGCCGCATCTGTCAGCTCCAAGTATATTTCCTGTTCTTTCAAACGGGTAGTCAGCTGATTAGACATTAATGTAACAATTTGTTTCAAGTGATCTTTCTCTAACGCGTGGAACACGATGGTTTCATCAATACGATTCAGGAATTCCGGACGGAATACATGCTTGATCTCGGACAGAATCTCGTTCTTAATCTCTTCATTGCTTCCCTGGTCACTCTCATTTCCAGTCTTAAAGCCAAGTTTGCGGTGTATATCGTGGTTCTGGACGCCGGCATTAGAGGTCATAATTAAAACCGTATTCTTAAAACTTACCCTTCTGCCCTTCGCATCCGTCATATGACCATCTTCCAAAACCTGAAGCAGCATATTAAATACGTCCGGATGGGCCTTCTCAATCTCATCAAAGAGCACAACCGAGTAAGGTTTGCGCCTTACA
>NZ_CALIED010000074.1:0-32757 GCF_938022135.1 uncultured Psychrobacillus sp. | reverse complement strand
TTGACCCCGAGGGGCAAGGCGGTGGAGCTAGACATCAATTTATCCACAGGTTCAGTATTTTATAATTTCCTAAACAATAAAAAAAGTAGACATTGAAACGTCTACTCTTTTGTCCTTTATGCTCTGCTGACCAGTCGTCCTATAGATCATTGCCAAAATACGTAGGAACAACCGTTTCATAAATTTGTCCGTCCATTTCATGTCTCAGACGCTTTACAGCAATTTGGAAATAATCTAAAATATTTTTCTCTGTCATGATATCTGAAACATTGCCAGTTATCACAGGCATTTCTTTAGCAACCATTAATACTTTATCTCCTAGATAAAATGCATGATTTGCGTAATGAGTATTGATGACACAGGCCAAGCCCTTTTCTTTTGCTAGTCTTTTTATTGTTTGCAGGATCACCTTTTGCTTTTGCATATCTAAATGGGACTCCGGCTCGTCTAGTACTAAAATCTCTGGATCTGCCACTAGGGTTCGGGCTATTAGCGCTAACTGTAGCTCCCCTCCGCTTACAGATGTGCAGGATTCCTCTGCTAAATGCTTGATGCCTACTGAATCTAAGGCTTCTAAAGCCAAGGCATAGTCTTTTTTAGATGGCTGGGCAAAGGAACGAATATATACTGCTCTCCCCATTGTCACTAAATCCAAAATGGAATAGCTGAATGTCATACTAGATGCTTGGGGTACATAACCAATCTTTGTCCAAACTTCCTTAGAATTCATCTGAGAAAGGGGCTTACCATCTAGTAAAGTTTCTCCTCTTTTCCATTCCTGTAAGCCCATCATACATTTTAACAGCGTCGTCTTTCCCGCTCCATTTGGACCCAGAATGGACAGGATCTCTCCAGGACGAAGCTCAAAGTTAATATCATTCATATACAAGAACTTTTGAGAATCAGGAGCCTTCACCTTTTTATAAAAGTAGTTCCCATCCTTCACCTGTAAAATCAATTCCAGCCACCTCCTGTTTTACGGAGCAAATATGCAAAAAACGGAGCTCCAATAATAGCTGTTAAAATAGAAAGTGGAATTTCAGCTGCCGTTAGACTACGAGCAAGATTATCGATGAATAACAAGTACACTGCTCCAATGGAAATAGATGCTGGAAGTACATATTGGTTGTTACTTCCTACAATCATTCGAGCGATATGCGGAATGATTAGCCCTACCCATCCTATAATACCGGCAATGGATACTGCTGCTGCAGTAATCAACGTTGCTCCTAAAATAACTAGCCATTTTAGCTTGTTAACAGATACCCCTAATGACAATGCCTCTTCCTCTGAAAGTGACAGGATGTTTAGTCTCCAACGAAGGACATATAATATCAGAATTCCAACCAAAATAATTGGACCACCAATCATTAAATCGCTATAGCTGGCAGTACCAAGACTTCCCATTAGCCAATATGTAATTGCCGGGAGCTTTTCCTCGGGGTCAGCGAGGAATTTCACAAGCGAGATTAACGCCTGAAACAATGCACTAGTGACAACTCCCGCAAGAACTAGCATAAATATAGGCATATCTCGCTTTACTCCACCTATTAGAAAGGTGAAGCCAATCGCTAGCATACCCATTACTAATGCCATGATTTGCATCGTGAAGCTATTACCAAACAGTAAAATTCCAATCGAAGCTCCAAATCCAGCCCCAGCTGACACACCTAGAATATCGGGACTGACTAATGGATTCGCGAACATTCCCTGGAATGCTGCACCAGCGATGGACAATCCACCACCAATTAGCATAGCCAATAAAATCCTTGGTAGGCGTACATTCATGACCACTGTTTCTTCCATGTTTGTCCATGTTTGCTCCATAGGTACTATTTGAGAGAGCAGTATTTTGATTTGAACAACGAAATCAATTTGATACCGACCTACCCCAATCGAAATCAACCCAACTATGATAGGCAATGTCCAAAGTAATATCTTGATTAATTTAGACTTCATTATATAGACACCTTTTTATTAGTATTTTGCTGCTTCCGATGGTGGATTTAAGATTTCATCCACTTGCATATCCGATAGCTCATAATTATAGTAGCGTTTGTAATAGTCTTTTATTTCCTCGTTCATGTCATACGTAAATAGCTCAGGATGATTTTTTTGTGCCATCCATTTTAGCATCAATGGTGCATCTCCACTTGGTGGATACCAGCGATAGATACCGAGCGGCATTTTATAAACCTTTTTATCCTGAACGGCCTTTACTTCACTCCAGTCTTGGCTTTCAAAAACGTTGTTATACAAGTCCTCAGGCTGAGTTTCCGTAAAATTAGTAATATAAATGATATCAGGGTTCCATTTATAAATTTGCTCCATATTTACTGCTTTAATACCATCGACCTCTTCGGCTGCTACATCTATTCCGCCAGTGGAGTTCAGCCAACGATTTCCGTGCATTCCCGTTCCTGCCACAGAAATCTCTCCATCATTATGGTATTGCAATACCATCACACGTGGCATGTCCTTCTCTTTGACACCTGCTTCATCGAGCGTGTCGTAAATCATTTGTTGGTTTTCTTCACCTTCAGCAATAATCTCGTCAGGACGATCTGTTATACCAGTAATTTCTCCTGTTAAAGTTAACCAACGATTTAATGTATCTAACGGATTAAGTGAATCGGTTGCAGTGTCTAACGCAACAGTTGTTATTCCTGTATCTTCAAGCTTTTTCACTGTTTTTTCTTGGTTAGCAATCTCAAAATAGACATCTGGATCTAAAGAAAGTAGCTCTTCTACGTTTACTTCCCCATTTTCAATAAAGTTCGTTTTAGCATCTAGTATAGATGGAGAAATTTCCTTTAAAATAGAGTGAGAAGCTGCATTATAAGAATTTGGATGGATACCTGCAATCTCTTCAGTAGAATTGGTAGCGATAAACCATGTGGAGAAGTACGGTAGTATCCCTCCCATTACAATGCTGTCTAGCTTTCCAGGAATCTCTACCTCTCTATTTAATTCGTCTACAATTATCTTTGTTTCTTGACTAGCCTCTAAATCCTTATTTTTTACTTCATTATCATTACCGCAACCTGCTAATAATAATGCGATAGAAGCAGAGGCAATTATGTATCTATATGGTCGTTTCATCATTATATTTGTCTCCATTCTCATTGAGAATCATTTTCAATACCTAACTAACTTATAATAAATATCCCGAAAGGTCAAGAATGCTTAATAAAAAAACAATATTCAGAATGCAATATAGTAAAATTTTGCCTTTTTATTTTTAAGGTGCATATGTTATGATGCAATTAAATGAGAATAGTTATCAATTATTTCAAGCGATGGAGGGCTCTTTTTGACTAACATAAATAACATACTCTATTTGGATCCAGGTCATGCGTTTGGATTGTCCAACCGTACCAATTCTTTTATGAACGAACATTTTACGATTATCGATCAATATCAATTAACCGAACATCCGTTAGAGCCATACTGTTGTATAGTCGTGCACGATTTTGCAGATCAAGAGTACTTATATAAACATAAAGCAGTTATAGAAGACTTTTTAGAAGCAGGGAAAGTTGTCATATTCGGTGGGCACTTATTTAGAGAATGGCTTCCTGGCTGTCCTATCTTTACACCTAGAACGATTGAAAGCCATGAAGATTACCATGTTTTCAAGAAAATAGATCATCCTATTTTTAAGGGAGTAGATACCGATGATATGACCTACAACAAAGGAGTGGCCGGCTTCTTCGCAAGAGTGACTCACTCCCCTGTTCCAAATGGTGCGGAGGTGCTTCTAACTTTCCGCGATGGAATGCCTATTACATATATTGATCGCCAGTCAACGAAGGGAACAATTTTAGTTCATTCCGGTCGTGATCTCTTTGCTCATCGCATGCAAAATAAATCAACGGATCGTATCAGCATCCAGCTCTTACAATGGATTCAATATGAATATAAGGCACTACAAAAGGAGGTCAGCTCCAAATGAGAAAAATTGCTGTAGTTTATAGTGGACATGCACCTCATCATAGAACATTCAATGAACCAAAATATAAACAATATATAGACAGACTAATCTACTTCCCAGATTTCCAAAATGATTCATTGGAAGGGATAGATGTTTTGTTTGTACCTTCACAGCTAAATGAACATTTATTGATGGCTTCGAAGGAGAAAATCCATGCTTTTGCAAATGCGGGAGGAATCGTTGTAGCCTTTGGACCGCAGCCTTGGGAATGGCTTCCAAACCAAAAATGGGAGGAACGAGAAACTAATTTTTGGTGGTGGCTTGAAAAGGATGCAAATAGTGGATTAGTACTAGCTGACCCGGAGTATGATTTGTTCAACTATATAACTTTGCGAGATGCTACGTGGCACCAGCACGGTGTATTTTGGCCAGTGGAAGGTTCTCACAAACTTATTACGACCGAGGATGGTGGTGCTGTTCTTTACGTTGACAAGGTGAGCACTAATGGAACTTGGATTATTACTACCCTAGATCCTGACTATCATTTTGGCTCCTACTTCATGCCAGCAACCGAACGATTCCTAGATGGATTTTTACCATGGCTAGCTAAAGGAAATATATAAGAAAAGACCTGATACTCTTTTTAAAATACAGAAAAAAACGTGAAATCATTGCGATTTCACGTTTTTTATATTTAAACGATAGTTTTGTCTAGCCTATTCACTTCAAATAAATTCTTTCACTTTAAGGAGTTTTTGCGTTTATGAAATCCAAATGCTAGTAAGCCACCTATTAGAACGATGCCTATTGCTAGAAAACCCGATTTGTTAGTTGTAGAAATAGAAGACCCTTCTACTGATTTTGGTTGAGTAGTTAGTGATGATAACTGTTCATCTAGTTTAGCTGTTTCTACAACTTGAGGAAGCTGTTCTTCTGTGAATGCTTTTTCTTCCGCTTGTAATTCAGGTGTTACCGAACGATTACCAATAACAATGAATTGTAGTGCAATGTCAGCTACTGTATCTTCTGAGATACCTACCGGTTGCTCATGACTGTCCTTATCTTCGTCCTGATGCAGATGCCTAGCAGTATCTGTATCGAAGTTTGATCCGTACCATGATTCTGCAATATGTTGACCTTGCCAAACGAGGGGATCTACTGAATCGGTAATTGCTCGAGGGTGAAGACCTAGCTCAAACAATTTACCATCGATTGTTAACTGGTAGACATTCACGTTCTCACCTTTTGGCGTTTTCTTTGTCTTTCGCTCAACCCTTTCAATAACTCCTGTGGGACCAGACATAAAGCCTGCCTTGTCCATTAATGAAAGACCATTTACCTTTTTATGTACATGAGCAGCAACAAATTTAGCAAATTCATCATGTGTCAGCTGTTCATTTGGGTTCTCTAATTGTAATTCACCTAAAAAGAAAGCTTCATTTACTAACGAATACGTTGCATTTCCTTCAATCGTTGATATTAACCCTTCCTCTACTGCTGCTTTAGACAATTCATTTAAGGTTTTCCCTTCCAATCTGTTATAATAACCAATCCATCCCGCCAAATCCCAAGCAGTTAGTGTGTCTAGAGGTCGAAATGTTTGCTCCATATCTTGAGACGGAATCACACCTAGTGCTGAAAGTAATACTACCTCTTGCGCTGCTTCGGTAATGGACAAATCTTCTAGTAAATTAGTTTCATTAATAACATGAGCAAATGCTGGTGTTGTTGTAAGTATCAATATAGAAAACAGTATCCCTACTTTTTTAAACATACACTCACCCCTCTTTTGTATATAACAATAAGCCTCCATTAAATTGTTTAAAATATGGCTGCTGTATAGCTTTAAGTGTTTGTACTTTCTCATATTCTAGAGTGAAACTCGGTAGCTCTTCTAGCAGTTCCTCTGGTAAGAAGAATCCATTGTAAAAGCCAGCTTCTATGACAAGTTTAGCTGCGTCTCCTGCTCCGTTTTGTAATACCTGTCCCAAAAGGAGGACGTGTGCATATTCTAACTCGTATTCAACATATACATGGTCATTGCGAAAATAATAGTGAAGATTACTTTGTTCATTTAGCCATTCCTCATTTAATTCATAAGGGAGCGTCGGTGACTCTTTTACCCATTTTAGTAAATTCTTTTCTACTAAATCCGTGTCTTTTTGTAAATCTTCAATAATATGTTCTTCTACTTCGGCTGTCCAATCAATGTCTAAATAATTTGCTATTATATCTAATTCAAGACCTGCTGTTTCCTGAAGAAAATCTTCTCGTGCGCTTAGATTCTTTTCGATTGCTTGTAGTAGCTGTTCATGGCCCTGTAGAGTTTTCTTGCTAATGAGTAGTTGTTTGTATTGTAAATATAAACCATTCAAATCCACTAGGTAATTTTCAATTTCGGATTCTATTACCCACTGATTTCCAAGTAAATCTGTTATATCTGCACCTTGTTGCATGAAGGCTAACCACGTATCTAATCCAATTTCGGAATAAAATTGCAATTGTTCAATTGCCATTTGCTGATCATTTGTAAATTCTTTTTCTGCAGCTTCAATTTTAGGTTCAAGTTCTTCCATTTCTGTCTTTGTCCGTTGCAGATCAATTTGGAGTTTTTCAATTGTTGATTCATCGTAAACAATCCCTAAAAAATCAGCAAATGCCCCAGTTAAATGAGCATAAGCAGGTAATCCCAATAGACAGCATAATCCGGCAATACAAATTATACGTTTACACATGTCTGATCAACTTTCTTGTAGATAGATAACTTGCCGCTAGACTCAACAACACACCTATTACAGACTGAATAATAATCGTCCCAATTAAATCCGATAAGTTTAAGCTTCCAAGGTATGGAGCTGCCTGTTGAATTTTTTGAAAGATAGTCCGATGAAATGCAGTAACAACTAATGCTGCTAAAAACGATCCTGCTATGCCTAACAAAACACCCTCAAGTAAAAACTGCAAGCTTACTAATCGTGGATCAATACCTAAAAGCAACTTCACCTTTAACTCCCGGTTCCGCTGATACATCGCTAAATGGAAAGTGATGTATACCATAACAAATGCCAAAGCTAAAAAAATGATGAGGGAAATAGTTCCGTACAGTTCAATTTTTGTAATCCACTTTGACAAAATTTCAGCCATTTGCTGTGGGTAAACTACTTTTTTAATGCCTTTAATTGCCTCTAGCTCTTTAGCAATCACCGGCATCAGTGATTTGTCCGTTATTTGAAATTTAACAGCATCCTCTACACTTCCATTTGTAAAAGTATCTAGTAAGTGCTCCTTTCCTTGAAAGAAAAATGCAAGCTCTCCAATGAGTTCCTCACCTGTTTCGATTTCAACACTATGAGTATAGTTCTGTTTTTCTAGGATCACTGCCACATCTTCCACTAGCCCATCCTCCACATACACCTTCATGGCTAGCTGGGACTCCACATAATGGACAGCATCTTGAACGAAAGAGCGCGTCAATAACAAACAACCAATCAACAGTAAGGCTATGAACAGCAAGACGATTGAAGCAATCGCACTACCTTTATTTCGTGTTAGCCCTAACCTAATGTCCTCCATCATATATTTAAAATGATGCTTGTTCATACAATCTACCGTCCTCCATCATCCAACATTTTGCAACAGAACTCAGCAGTCTATCGGAGTGTGTCACGATTAAAATTGCTATATTTTCTTCTTTATGTAATTCATCTAATAACACCATAATTTCATCGGACGTTTCGTTATCTAAATTTCCAGTTGGCTCATCCGCCAATAACAACAAAGGCTTGTTGAGTAGTGCGCGTACAATTGCGACACGTTGTTGCTGACCGCCCGAGAGCTCCGGTGGAAAGGCATTTATTTTATCCGTCAGGCCAACTCGCTCAATTAATCGAAGTGCCTCTGATTCAATTTCATGTAACGGGCGTCCGAGCACTCTTCCCGCCAACATAACATTTTCGATTACTGTCTTTTGCTCAATGAGTTCAAATGATTGAAAGATTATCCCTATTTTGCGGCGTAGCTCAAATTTTTTCATCGAGTTTATTGGTACACCGTCAAATTCTATCATTCCCCCGCTCACATCCATTTCTCGATAAAGCAGCTTCAATAAGGTACTCTTACCTGACCCTGAACGTCCACGTAAAAAAGCAAATTCGCCTTTGCTTAATTGAAAACGAATGTTACGTAACACCTCTATGTCACCATAACGCTTTGATACATCTGTAATGCGAATCATCTTAAATTTGACCTTCCTTCAGCCATGGGAATAAGCCACTTAGGAATCGCTCGGTTGCTGGCATAAAATACGAGCCAAAATGATAATCTGGATCGAGTGTTGTATTTACCCACACACCTGCAGTATTTACACGATCAATATATAACACCGACCCACCATCTACTGTAGAAACTAATGTTTCACAGCCCTCTGTCGGCCAATAAACCCCGTGCTGATGCCAGGTTGCATCGGCTAAGGTTAAATAATTTCGGAATAAATCATGGTCTTTACCCAGTAAACGTAACCCACTGTCTGCCCCTGGCTCTCTCCACCACCAGAAGTTGGTTGGGCGGAATTCCCATTTATGTGCCGGCAGCCATTCACGATGTTGTGGGCCCATTGTCACCACAATCTTGCCCTCATTGGCAAATTCATAAATTTTATGTATGTTTTCATCTAATAAACGAGTATGAGTCTGTGATGGAATAATTAATACATCATATTCAGCGAGCGATGTTTCAGCAAACTGGCGAATGGGGATTAGCTGATCGATATACTTACCAAATGTTGACGTCTTATACGTCCGGGAATTCTGTGAACTTCCTCCATACATTACAGCAATTTTACGCATTTATGATCACTCCCTCTTGTAAACGTTTATATTCTTCTTGTGTCCACCTTATAATTTGCGGTGAAATACGCTCTGTTGTTTTCTCCCCGGTTCTTTGCATACGTACATACTGAAACAAATTTCCTCCCGAGTGAACTAAAATGGTGCCCTCTGTTGTTTCACGGTCAATATACGTTACTGGCTCTCCTCCAGGCAGTGTTAATAAAACTTCTGCTCCAGTAGGTAATGGATGATGGCCACGTGCAAAGAACCCTTTCACGCCTTTATTAACTGTCATATCCTCTTCTAATACTCCTTCGAAGATTGGGTGGGGCTTCGCGATGGAAATATCATAATCCATATGACTGTGAATTTCTTTTGGGATAAATGGTTTTGCACCCGGTAGCCATTCTGTAACTAAATTGCCAAAGAAACAAACAATTTTCCGATCTGCTAAAAATCCTGCAATAATATTACGATGTTCGTATAAATAATCTTGGTCAACAAAGTTAGTAATAATCATGCACTTATAATCTTTTAAATCCTTCTCATGTAGTTTGTACATATCGACAATATCAAATTGCTCATCAAAATCTGGGATAGATGGGTTCCCTTGTGAAAATACGTTACAAGAATGAACAATAATATAATCTTTTTTCATGATGACAATTCTCCTTCCTGTCTTTCAAGTATTAATAGTGCTTTAATAAGTGATTTTGTAAATGGATGAGTTGGTTCGTTAATCACTTGTTCAGTCGGACCTTCGTCGACAATTTCTCCTTGATGCAAAACAATAATGCGATCACAAAAACCATTCGTTAATGCTATATCGTGCGTTACAAAAATGTAGGAAATATTGAATTGTTCATTCATCCGTTTTAATAATTGAATTAGCTCTAAACGAAGAGAGGTATCTAACATGGAGGTTGGCTCATCAGCAATAATCAGTTTGGGCTTACAAACAAATGCGCGCGCTACACCGATACGCTGACGTTCTCCTCCTGATAATTCATGTGGGTAACGATTTAAGTATTTATCAGGATCTAACGAAACGAAAGCTAATGCTTCCCTCACCATTTGTAATCGTTTTTCTTTTACTGGCTCTATTTTCTGGATAATTAGTGGCTCCTCCACTAGCTCAAAAATTTTCATCCGTGGAGACAATGATTCATAAGGATCTTGGAATATCATTTGAATATGCTTTGCAAAAATTCGACGTTCCTTAGCTTTTAATGTTGTCAGTTCAACATTATCAAAATAGATATTGCCATTACTTGGTTCCTCTAAGCCCGCCAATATTTTACCAATTGTACTTTTACCAGCACCTGAAGCACCAATTAGTCCAATAATTTCTCCTTGTTCAAATGAAAATGACACATCTTTTAATACCGCAACTTTATCGCTCTTTGAATGTCCATATATTTTCATCAGATGGTCAACTTTGACTAGCGTACTCATATTCAACTTCCTTTGGTTTTATTTTCTGTTTTAATAATGGTATTGCATCAATTAGTCGCCGTGTATATGGGTGTGTGGAATTTTCCGCAAGTTCTATGGATGGACCACCGTCAACAATATGTCCATACTTCATAATGATTAAATGATCTGTAATGGATAACACAGCCGGTAAATCATGCGAGATGAATATCATCGATAAATTAAGTTCTTTTTGAAGCTTAGCCAGTAGCTGTAAAATTTCTACTTGCACAATAACATCTAACCCAGTTGTCGGTTCATCAGCAATCACAAATTTTGGTTTATTAATCAGTGCCATTGCAATAATGACACGCTGACGCATCCCACCTGACAATTCATGTGAAAAGGCAGAACGCCATTTCGGATCTAGCCCTACCTGGATCAACACCTCATCTATTCGTCTATTTATTTCCTTAACCGACATTTTTTGATGCGCTAAAATTGCTTCTTTTAATTGTTTTTCTACTGATACTACAGGATTTAATGCATTCATCGCGGCTTGCGCTATATACCCAATTTGCTGCCCCCGAACATTGCGAATCTCTTCATCACTAAACAACTGCAAATCTTTTCCTTCAAAATAAATGGAACCATTCGGTACATGTGCAGATGATTTCAATTGCTGGATAATAGCAGAAGCAACCGTTGTTTTTCCACTGCCCGATTCTCCGACAATACCAATTACCTCACCTGTTTTTACTTGAAAGCTTACATCCGATACAACGGTGGAATACGCTCCATTTTTAGGGAACTGAACTGTTAAATTTTCTACATCTAAGGCTATCTGTTGATGTACCAATACATCGTTTTGAACAAGCTGTTTCTTCGGTCGTTTCTTAGCAGCAACATAATCACCTAAACGAGGGTTTACTTTCTCCTCTAAGTAATAACCCATAAACGAAAACGCAAGTACAACTAGCACAATACAAATGCCTGGAGGAATAATCCACCACATCCATGCTTCTGTTAAGAAGGCACTTCGACTATTCGCGTAATACAATATACTTCCCCAGCTTTTCATCGTCGGATCGCTCATACCTAAAAAGCTTAGCGATGATTCCAGCAAAATCGCTGCATTAACTGCTCCAACAAATTGAGGAATAAATAATGGAAATACTCCAGGTAAAATATGCTTTTTAAAAATATAAAAATTCCCCGCTCCCATTGTTTTAGCAGCTAGTACTGGACCAGCCGTTTTAATGGATAACGTCTGAGCTCGAATTTGACGGGCCTTGCCAGCCCACATGACGAGAGTAATAACGAACACTTGTGTAAAAACCCCAGGACCAAGGTAAACAGCAACGACAATCATAAGTGGTAAAAATGGCAAAGTTAACACAACGTCTATAAAGCGCATGACAACGGTTTCAAACCAACCGCCAATATAGCCTGAAAGGACACCGATAATACCACCAATTGCGGTCGCTAGCACAGCTGTCACAATACCAATAAATAAGGAAGTTCTTGCTCCTACAGCTAACTCCGCTAAAATATCCTGTCCCATATCATTTGTCCCTAACCAATGCTCACTACTAGGTGCAGCAAACGAGGGACCCGTTTGTTTATATGCATCATATGGTATGAATTGTGGACCTAAAATAGCGAATAACAGTACGAAACTAAACATGATGAGACCTATGATTCCAATAACTTTCGTTGCCTTGCGCATTATTGTCCCACCTTCGTTAATTTTGTTGATTTTGCCCGTGGATCGATAAGTGGATACGTTATATCTGCTAAAATATTTGCTGCAATTACACCTATCGTAATCATTAAAAACACACCCTGCATCATTGGGAAATCCCTTGCAACAACACTTTCATATAACAATCGGCCAATGCCCGGATATGAAAATACAGTTTCAACAACGACTGAACCACCAATTAGCGTCCCTAAAGTCATCGTAAAATGTGTATAGATCGGTAACAGAGCATTTCGCAGACCATGGTTAAAAATCAATGTTCTTTTATGTACACCTTTTGCTTCCGCCATGGATATGTAATCTTGACCCAATGATTCCAACATGGATGACCTTGTTAATAAATAATTGGAGCCAACTGTTGCGATGCTCAAAGTCATAATAGGTAGTATTAGATGCCATACTACATCTTTTATGAAACCAATTGTCGTCCCATCCTGTACTATTGAGACAGCACCGTATGTTGGAAACCACCCCAGTTGAACAGCAAAAATAGCTATAAAAAGCATACCTATCCAAAACCCAGGAACCGCTTGAAAAGTTAACATTGTTGTTAAAAATGTGATATCCCGTCCTTTCCCTCGATTCCAAGCAGAGTAAGCTCCTAACATCACCCCAATAATCGTACTTAAAATCATTGCAGGTCCAATCAAAACGAGAGTCCATGGCAAACGTTCACCAATCATTTGAACAACTGGCTGTGCATGTTTGATAGACGTTCCTAAATCCCATGTGAATATTCCACTTATGTAATTTATATATTGCTCCCATAGCGAACCACCGAGTCCAACTGACTCAAGCACTGACTGTTTTTGTTCCTCCGAAAGCTCTCTTAGCGTGCCTTCGTCAAAGAAAAATAGTAACGGGTCGCCAGGGGCGAAGCGTGGCAACACGAAGTTAATCGTTATTGCCACAAAAAGCACCAATGCATATTGAATGAACTTTTTTCCGATAATCGAAGACGTTCTGTTCATTTACTTTTGCCACCTCATTTTATGGATACTGGTTCTGTTGCTGAAACGGCTGTTTGAACATCTTTCGATAAAAATGAATATTTATTAATGATGCCGTAGCCTAATGATTCTACGTACTGATCAAATACTTCTGCGTTGTACGCATATACCTCTTTTGGATAGTACAATGCAATAGATGTTGGTTGTGAATTGTATTGTTTTTGCATATCAAACGAAATCAATTTACGACTTTCAATGTCAGTTGCTGCCATCCAATCAGAGATTAATGCATCCATCTCAGGGTAGGCAACCTCTTTTGTCCATAAGTAGCCTGAACGGTGAGACATAATAAATTGGTCTGGATCAGCTACGCCATGCGGTCCAATCAGACTTATCGTAGCTTGATAGTTCTTTTCACTTGAATGAGCAGCAAATGTTGTAGCATCTAATGCTTGAACATTCATTTGGATTCCCACGTTTGTCGTGAAATGCTCCGCCATCAATTCTGCTGTTCTAACAAATATTGGTTCTCCCGAAGATACTTTAATCGTTGTAGTGAGAACTTCCCCATCTGCTGTTTCGAGTAAACCGTCACCATTTGTGTCTTTATATCCAAGTGCAGCAAATTTTTCTTTAGCCTGCTTTAAATCATAAGGTGTTGACAGATCTGGATTTGTCCAAGGAGATGCTGGGTGTGGATAGCCTTTTGTTCCTGCTTGTCCTTGACCCAATAAAATCGTGTCCACAATTGCCTGACGATCGATTGCTAGTGACATTGCTTCACGGAATTCTGGATTGTCATAAGGCTCTATTCCGTAATTTAAATTGAACTGAACAATAGATAATGCAGATGCTTCTGCTAGCTTGAAATTATTATCATTGATAAAAGTAGAAATAAGCTCTGCTGGTACTGGACGTGAAGAAACATCAACCTCTCCAGATTTCAGTGAGTTAAACATTGCAGTTGCATCCGAAATAATCGGAAGCGTTAGATTTGCAACAGTTGGTTGCCCCATGAAGTAATCATTATTTGCTTTCAATTTATAATGTTGGTTAGTTACATATTCCGTTAATATAAAAGGACCTGTACCTACCGCTAGTTCCGTGTGTTTACGTGGATTTTCTACTTTGCTCCAAATGTGCTCTGGTAAAATTGGTAAGTCGGCAAAGGTTATAGTCAAAAGTGATGGACATGGATAACCGCACTCAAAACGTACTGTCTTACCGTCTTCCTGTACCTCGATTGTGTCGATTTTCGGTACTTCGCTCACATGATGGGTATGACGATTTGCTGGACCATCTCGGTAATATTCATATGTAAATTTTACGTCTTCTGCTGTGAAATCTTCACCGTCATGCCACTTAATACCATCTCGAACTACCACATCCCAAGTAGTGTCATCAATCTGTGTTGCTGACTCTGCTAACCACGGCGTTGGTTTTTCTACATATGGTGAAGGAGAAAATAATTTATCATAAACTAAATCCGTTAACCAATCTAAGTTTCCTGTATAAATATTTAATGGTCCTACATCATTCGTTAGACCAATCGTTAAATTCTCTAATTGCTGTGACTGAACAGATTTCTTATTGTCCTGCTCGCTTTCTTGTCCACTACTATCATTCTCGCCTTTCTCACTTGATGAACAAGCTACCAAAACAAACATCAATAAAATCGTTAATGTTGGCAAGCAACACTTTTTAAAATACTGTTTCATTCTTATCCTCCTACAATATTATTTCAAACTGCATGTTGAATATATCAAGGTTGAGAATGATTATCAATATCATCAAAAATATGATTAACCATTTTAACTGAAGTCTCTAGGATGAAAAGAGCATTATTAAAATATGTTATACAATTATTAGAATTTCTAATAATTGTGCTAGATGAATCAATTTCATAATTTCTATTTTTTAGCTAAAAACACGAACAATTAATAGAGAATAATGAAGTTAATATGCTTTTATATGTGTAAAGTAGAATTTGTTTCCGCGCATCTAGCGGACGCTTTCCGCGGGGTGAGCGATAAGCCATCACCGTCGCTTACGCGCGCGGTTGTGATGTCTTATCTGTCTCACTCATCCCTACTTGTGTCGCCACCTGTCACTTCAATTAACCATTAGAAAATGTTCGTATTTCATCGGTAAAGGCCTATTTATGAAATTGACTCAGATAATAATAAAAATCTATTGTTAGGCTCCATGACAACAATTACCTTTAAAATCTATCTATAAAAAAAACTAAAATCCTCTTGTACTTAAGAGGATTTTAGCTTTAAATTTTTTCGTATATGATTACAAAATGACTTTTCTGCAATTGATAACGGCTGTTCACGATTGTATACTATACCAATCTTTCGTTTAATGGTCAGACCCTTTACTTTTTTAACAGTGAGTCCCTCCAATCCCTTCTCCAACAGCTTAGAAGGTAAAAATGATACACCAAATTGATGCTGAATAGCTTTAACTATTAGTTCAAAATTAGTCATTTGCATATAATATACCGTCACATTTTTTTGATCTATTGCTTGTTTAATATGTTGATTCAAATAAAAACTTTGCGGCAGCAATATCGGTAAATTCCTTAAATCTCGAGCATAAATGATTTGCCGACTCGCTAACGGATGATTCTGAGGCATAACAAGCACAAATTCCTCTTCAAATAATATATCGATATCAAAATTATTTAAGACTGTGTGATCATCGTAAATTGGCATAATCGTAAATTTTGTCTTTTTTTCTAGCAAACACTGCTTCAAATCATCATAACAATGGCTATTAATTTCATATGGACAGTGGTTGCACATCATATTTTCTACATCAAATAACTCACAAAAAAAATAATTTGCTATGTATTGACTAATATAGAGTGTCGTATTTTGTTCTTGTAAAGACTCGTTTAGATCACTCTGCATTTTACTCTCTAATCTCTTTACTTGTTTAGCATAATGCAATACGATTTTGCCCTGCTCTGTTAGCTCAACTTGATTTTTTCTTCTATTAATCAATTGACAATTCAGCTCTATCTCCAACTGTTTAATATGCTGTGTAACAGTGGGCTGGGAGCAATATAGTTTCTCTGCAGTTTCCGTAAATGTTTTATTCTGCTCCAACGCTATAAACGTTTTGTACTTATCACTTATCATATAAACTGCCTCTCCATATAATTGATATTGATTATCAATATCAATTATACTACACATCTTTCAGGTTGTAAATTACCTATCGTGGAGTATGAAATTAGAAGATTTTATTTTAAATGATTATGTTAAAGGCTAGGGTTGATTTATGATGCTCTCTAAATCGGCAAGTAAAATTGATTTCCGCGCCAACCGGACGCTTTCCGCGGGGTGAGCGATAAGCCATCACCCATCGCTTGCGCGCGTGGTTGTGATGTCTTATCTGTCTCACTCATCCCGCTGGAGTCGCCGCCTGTCGCTACAATCAATAAATGGAGAACAGCGTTAATTTATAAAGCTCTATTTATAAATCACTCGTATAAACAAAGCCGTAAAAATGACTCCAACACACTTCATAAATTATTTATGTTCTTAATAGTCATTTAAATTGTACAGTCGGAATAAAAAGAAATGTTTAGTTAAAATCAACCAATAACTTTAACATAACCTTTTAAATAAAAAAGTGAGCTTCTAAGGCTGGTATTTTCCAACATCAGAAGCTCTCTTATCTTACACTCTAATGAAATACAATGGTTTTATTGCCCTCTACGATTACTCGGTTTTCCAGATGCCATTTTACAGCTCTCGCAAGTACACGTCTTTCGATTTTACGTCCAATTTTCTTAAGTTCCGTTACATCATCCCGGTGGTCTACCCGTTCTACGTCCTGTTCAATAATCGGGCCCTCATCCAAATTGTTCGTTACATAGTGAGAAGTGGCACCAATTAGCTTTACTCCACGCTCATATGCACGTTCGTAAGGACCTGCTCCTATAAAGGCAGGTAGGAAGGAGTGATGAATGTTAATTATCCGGCTCTCAAAATGAGCAACAAAATCTGGAGTTAGTATTTGCATATATCGAGCTAAAATAAGTAAGTCTACATCATACTGCTGCATCAAGCGGATTTGCTCTTCCTCCACCTGCTTACGAATATCCTTATTAGCCGGAATATAATGATAGGGGATTCCTAGTGCCTCTACCATTGGACGGGCAGTTTCGTGATTACTAATGACTGCCACTATATCTGTGTCGAGGTCCCCATTTTGCCATTCCCATAAAAGCTCTATTAAGCAATGAGTTTCTCGGGATACAAAAATTGCCGATCGAATGCGTTCTGCAGGATAGGAAAACTTATATTCCATTCCATGCTCAAGTGAAATTTCTTTAAAATCACTCTCCATTTGTGCAGCCCGTTCAGCCAGCTGACCACCGTGATATTCAATGCGAATAAAGAATGTTCCGTTTTCTGGGTCACTTGAATACTGACTAGACTCAATAATGTTACATTCATGCTTGTATAAAAAGGTCGATAATACTGCCACTATTCCAGGTTTGTCTGGACATTTTACTAGCAGTCGGCCTTTATTTTCCTGTGTTTTTCGATGCTTATTTATTTGTATTTCGTCCATTTGAATGCCACCCTTTATTAGTGATATTAATTTTTCATTATCCTTTATTCTATTCATCTTCTCAAGTACTTTTTATATAGTATGTAACTATAAAAACCCATGTAAAATTACATGGGTTTTTTACGTTAGTTTAATATGATGAGTTTAACTTGTTTTCTACCCCACTGTATTGCATTATCATAGGATGGGATAAATACGTCAATTTTATTCCCTTTGATAGCCCCGCCAGTATCTCCAGCGATTGCCTCACCATAGCCCTCTACCCATACCCTTGTCCCCAGGGGTATAACACGAGGGTCAACGGCTATTACCTTTTCATTTGGATTGGCCCTTAGATCAATTCCATAGGCAGTCGTTCCTGAGCATCCTGTACAGTAGGCTGTGTATGCTGTGGCTTCCATCGTCATTTCAACAGAGCCTTCTGTTTTAGGTTCTGCTGTTACAACTGGCGCTGATGTAGCAACTTTTGTAGAAGCTGTATTCGGTGTTGAAGCTGCACTTGGAGCTACTGGTTCAATTGGTGGAGCAGTAACTCCCATTACTTGTCTTTTCGGTGTGTCCTCTAAGTCTCCTGTCCCCTGCTTTACAATGAGTTCGTCTCCCGGAAATATTAAATCTCCTGTTATATTATTCATATCCATAAGTTCATTGAGTGACAAATCATTTGCAAGGGCAATTCTATAGAGGTTGTCCCCCTCGGCAACCGTATAAGTTACTGGCTCTGAACGAAGCTTCATAAGCAATTTCATTGCATATAAATCATCAAAATGTATATTAAAGTCGTCCATATCGTTCTCTAAGTCAGTTTTTTTGTCTACTAGATTCCTGTGGTCTGAAGTGTCGGTAAGAAAAATCGATTCATCCTCTTGAGTTATAGGGGAGAATAGACTCTCTGCATGCGCTACTGTGTTTGTGGTCAACATCATTAGCACTACAAATAAAATAGTCCTAACCTTGAACATAAAGTTCCTCCTTTGTACCTCTTTTCGTAAACTCTTTAGAGTATTGCCCCAAAACTCCAAAAAACAAACCCTCTAAATAAAAAAATAGAAGTTTTCGTTCAAAACAACTAAAAAATTCAGAGAAAGGAAAGACTTTATATCATACTAGACTGAGAAATAATTCATCAAATGTCTATTAATTCCACAACATAAAAATACCAAAAGACTGGTAGTGTTAATTACAAATACCACCAGTTTTTTTTATTAAACCTATGTCTAGCATGGATTCTAAGTTAAGGTTGGATGTTTAGATGATCTTCGCTGTTTCGAGGGATATTGTCTTCTTTGATACCGGGATTGGTAGTCATTTTTATGGGCGTTGCAGCTCGGTTTATGGGACACTTCTTGCCTTCATATGGGCTCCTTACGCCTGTTTACGGGCGCTATTTGAATTTATGGGCGATTTTCTCCTTTTTATGGGCGCTACGACTTGCTTTATGGGACACTTTCTCCCTTCGTACGGGCTCCATGCGCCTATTTACGGGCGCTATTTGAATTTATGGGCGATTTTCTCCTTTTTATGGGCGCTATGACTGCTTTATGGGACACTTTCTCCCTTCGTATGGGCTCTGCGATGGCTCATATAGAATGATTTTTTCCTCGCTATGTATATCCAAACAAAAATCCAAAAAGAATAACGAAATCTCGTTTCTTTTTGGATTAGCTTATTATGTCCATTTTAAATTCTCCAATAGCTGATGAAAGCTTTCTAAAAAATTCTTCTTGCTCTCCTCGTTGTTTAAAGATTTAACGTCTACTCCGCTCATAAATTGTAAAATCTCCGGGTGATGATCCCAATCCTGTTCAAATTGACTCTTGAAATCTACATACCAATCATACTGATACATCCTTTTCATATGCCGGATGGCTCTTCGACTCTCTTCCGTGACTTCTTCCTTTGTCCTCTCTCCTAGAATAAAAATGGATTCTGTAAACCTTGAAATTTTATTTTTATATTGGGTAAACGCGGTGGATATCCTTTTAATCATACAATTCCTCCCTGTCCCATTTACTATTATTATACGCGAAATTATATAAAAAAGATTAATTTTTCAGATAATTATTCAAAGAAATCCATTTATTCATGACTGAATATATAACGAAGAAACACTTAGAGCTACCCCTATCTAAAAAGATGGCACGCTGCTGGGTCTCTTCAAAAAAACGTTTGACTAGAGGCAGCCAAACGCTTTCTTTAAAACAGTTCTCTATCCGACTGTGCTTCATCTAAGCCTTATAAGGCCTAATATCTCTTCACTCGATGCTGATAAAAAGATGCTAAAAATGTTAAAAAGGCATAGGTGGTTGTCTTTACAGTTGCCTCCACCGAATTATCCTTCGTTGGATCAATGCATACAAAGTCGATCGCTCCTATTCCATCGCATTTCCCGACCTCATACAAAATTTCGAATAGCTCATCAGATCTCATGCCACCTGGAGTAGAGGCTGGGACACCAGGAGCGTATGAAATATCCAGAACGTCCATATCAACCGTTACATAAATAAAGTCTACCTGCTCCATCAAAACGGATAGTATATCTTGTACCGTTTGCTCGATACCCTTCTGACGCAGTTCCTTTAAACGAATACGATGAACCTCATAATCGTTTGCTGCCTCGATTAGAGAAGGAGCGTTATAAAATCCATGCAATCCAATATTATAGACATGCTTTCCCTCAATCACTCGACCCTCTATTAATTGACGAATGGGGGTTCCGTTCGTCGGACCGTGATCATCTGTCGAACGTAAATCCAAATGAGTATCTAATTGTAAAATACCAATCTTTTTCTCTGGCATTACCTTCTTTAGTCCACGAATAGTTGCTGCCGTTACCGAATGGTCTCCACCGATGGTCACCTTCAGTGCATTTGGATAAGTCTCTGCGACACTCTCCATCGCATCCTCGATATGTTGGTGACAGCGTAAAATATCGGTAACATGCATTTTTACATTTCCGATATCTGCTACGGTTAACTCACGAATATCTATATCTTCATCAATATAGTAGGTTGAGAACTTTTCCCACGATTGGCGAAAGGCATTTGGAAACTCGGAGGCTCCTGAAACACTAATAGAGGATCTGGAAAGCGGTGCTCCTAGAAGCACTACATTCCAATCTTTTTTCTCACTTTGCCACTGAGGAACTATCCAATCCTTTACCTTCATATCCTGATGTACTGTCCTTTGCCAATCAAATGGCGAGTGCTCTATCGGAGCTTTATTATAGTCCATCGGTAATCACTCCGTTGTCCAAAACTACTTTTCCATTTTTGATAACAGTTTTTGTATGATTCATCCCGTAGAAGTATTGCAATTGCTGATAGTTTACTACATTTAGAATAAGTACGTCTGCCTTCTTACCCACCTCTAGAGAACCGATCTCATCTCCACGATTAATAGCATATGCAGCGTTAATAGTAGTTGCTGTGAGCACCTCTTCCATCGTCATACCCATGTTCATGCACGCTAAATTCATGATAAAAGGCATAGATATTGTTGGGGAAGAACCTGGATTAAAATCAGTGGATATAGCAACTGGTACCCCTTCATCTACCATTAGCCTTCCACGAGCAGAAGCTGCCTTTAGGAAAAATGCTGTCCCTGGCAATAAAACAGCAACAGTTCCAGCCTTCGCCATTGCTTGTATTCCTTTATCTGATGCTACCAATAAATGCTCGGCTGAAATAGCTCCAACCTCTGCTGCTAGCTCCGCCCCCTCATATGGTTCAATTTCATCGGCATGAATTTTAGGAATAAGCCCATGCTCCTTGCCTGCCAATAAAATCCTACGAGACTGCTCTGGAGTAAATACTCCCTTCTCACAGAAAACATCATTAAACTCTGCTAGACCAAGCTCAGCCACCTTTGGAATCATATCATTCACAAGCTGATCCACAAATGCATCAGGATTTGCTTTGTACTCGGCAGGTACCGCATGAGCTCCCATAAACGTTCGAACAACATCGACCGGATGATTTTCCTGAAGCTTCTTTGCAACCTGCAATTGTTTCTTCTCTGTCTCCCAGTCCAACCCGTAGCCACTTTTCGCTTCTACCGTCGTTACCCCATGGCGAAGAAAATCATTTAGATGGTTATATGTTTTCTCGTATAAGTGATCGAACGATGATTCTCTCGTTTTCTTCGTTGTCGCATGAATTCCACCCCCGGCATTCATGATTTCCATGTAAGTAGCACCGTTTAAACGCATTTGGAATTCATTTTCACGAGTTCCTCCGAAGACAAGATGAGTATGGGCGTCTACTAGACCCGGCATAACTATATGGCCTGATGCATCTATAATCTGTGCTCGTGCTATGAGGTCAGGATGCTGCTCCTGAAGCTCTTCCTTTGTACCGACAGCGACAATGCGATCATCTTCTATTAACATACTTCCATTTTCTATGATGCCAAGCTCGCTCATCTCTTTTCCTATGCGTGCTTTTTTACTAGCAGATGCTAGAGTAATTAATTGGTTGGCATTAGTGATTAGTAATGTCATGTATCCTCATCCTTTTATGTTTAGCATTGGTATATGAACATTCTTCTCCTGGGCAGTTTTAATGGCAATTTCGTACCCAGCATCCGCATGGCGAGCAACTCCTAGCCCAGGGTCCGATATGAGTACTCGGCTAATTTTTTCTGCTGCCATCTCCGTGCCGTCTGCCACAAGCACCTGACCAGCATGCTGGGAATATCCCATTCCTACTCCGCCCCCGTGATGTACACTCACCCAGCTTGCTCCACCAGCCACATTCACTAGTGCATTTAAAATCGGCCAATCTGAAACTGCATCAGAGCCGTCCTTCATTCCTTCTGTTTCTCGATTAGGGGATGCAACAGAGCCTGAGTCTAGATGGTCTCGCCCGAACACAATGGGAGCCTTGAGTTCTCCTGAAGCGACCATTTCGTTTACCTTTAAAGCAAAGCGATGGCGATCACCGTAGCCTAGCCAACAAATTCGAGCCGGGAGACCTTGCCACTTCACCATTTTCTGTGCCATATCAATCCAATTTACTAAAGCCTCGTCTTTTGCAAACATTTCCTTTGCCAGCGCATCCGTCTTTAAAATATCCTCTGGATCCCCGGACAATGCAGCCCAGCGGAACGGGCCTTTTCCTTCGCAGAACAATGGTCTAATGTACGCTGGAACAAAACCGGGGAAGTCGAAGGCATTCGCTACACCCATCTCCTGTGCATACTTCCGAATGTTGTTACCATAATCAAATACCTCTGATCCAACTTTTTGGAAATCGAGCATTGCTTGAACATGATCAGCCATAGCCTGTTTCGCCTTATGCTCATATGCCTTCGGATCTTCCTTGCGAAGCTTTAGTGCCTCCTCCAAAGACATATGATTTGGAATATATCCATTTAACGGATCATGTGCGCTAGTTTGATCTGTCACTAGATGTGGAACAATTCCACGCTCATATATTTCTCTATAAATATCCGCACAGTTTCCAACTAACCCAATGGATGCGGGCTCTTTCTTATCCTGTAACTCCTTCGCCATTTTCAGTGCCACATCTAAATCTTCTACTAAATAATCGCAATAGCCTTCTTTTATTTTTCTTTCAATGCGTTTCTTGTCTACCTCTACAACAAGAATGACTGCTCCTGCCATCTTCCCTGCAAGGGGCTGAGCACCACTCATGCCACCCATACCACCTGTTAAAATTAGTTTTCCGCGGAGGCCTGCACTACCAAACACTTTTTTACCTGCCTCCACAAAGCTCAAATAAGTTCCCTGTAAAATTCCTTGAGCACCAATATATATCCAGCTACCTGCAGTCATTTGGCCATACATCATCAAATCCTTATCCTCTAGCTCATAAAAATGCTCCCAGTTGGCCCAAGCTGGTACTAAGTTAGAATTCGCAATCAATACGCGTGGCGAGTGCTCATACGTACGAAACACCGCTACCGGCTTACCTGATTGAATGAGTAACGTTTCATCATTTTCTAGCTTTTTTAGTGACTCGATTATTTGCTCAAAGCTCGCCCAGTTTCGTGCTGCCTTTCCTATTCCCCCGTACACCACTAGCTCATCTGGATTTTCAGCCACCTCGGGGTCCAAATTATTCATGAGCATACGCATAGCAGCCTCTTGCGTCCATCCTTTACAGGAAAGCTGACTCCCTGTTGGTGCTTTAATATTTTGCATAACATGTTCCATCACACAACACTCCCTTTAATATGATAAAAATACGCTTAATGAAAGGGGTCTTTTAAACACATCCCTCTGTTTTACCAATTATAAAATTCTGAAAAAATAATATATATATAATCCAGGTTTAAAATAAAGGAATTTTATTAGATAAGGTGGAATTTTATAAAGATAAACAGGGAATAATTTATGATTTTATGAATCAATGAATAAAATGATAAGAAAATACCTCAATGTTAATTCAAAGTTAAATAAGTACAACTAGTAGGGGGTGTAACAGAGTGAAGCTCTTAATTATTGACAGGGATCAAACGGAAAGAAATGGTATCCAGTGGTTTATCAAGCGATATCAGTTGGATGTTATGACTGTTTTAGAGGCAGGAAATTTTAACGAGGCAGTGGAGCAAATCGAGGCCGAGAACCCAGAGGTTATTTTACTCGAAATGGAGTTGCTTGCTCAGAGTGATTCCAATCGATTAAGAAAAGCATTATCGCTAAATTCCCATCACATCATTGGGATCACTGCAGAGCCACTTTTTAAGCATGCTTTAGAAGCACTTTCCATGCGAGCGCTCACTCTCCTGGTTAAACCAATAGACTTAAGCTTGCTTAAACAATATTTAACTCATGCAGTTAGAAATGAATTAAGAGTGCAACAAGAGAGTCTACCTTTAATAGGAGAGCATTCGATTTATCCTTCCTTATTTTTAGATCAATATGAGATAGAGCAAGAGTTTACATTTTGTCTGATGTTGGAGGCTGAGATTTTGGAGCAGAATGAACCGCTTTTCCATTGGCTAGAATCCCTAAATCATTTGACTCTCTTTCCCCTTTCTAAGCGTATTGTGGCATTCTCAACAGAAGAAACACTCGAGGAGCTTCGTAAAAAAGCAAAGGCAATTATAAGGGAATGGTCTAACACACAGAATACCAACTTAAATATAGCTATCTATGATCTACCGAGAAAATCCGTAAAGGACATGTACCAAGCTATAAAAGAAACTCTAAAGCTACGTTTTCAGCATGGCTTTGGTCAGATTTTTCTTGTAAGCGAACTTCCTACCTTTCAAAGTTTGGACCCATTTTTAACAATGGAGCAGCAACGACTTTGGATGTCGAGCCTAGAGCAAAATGACATACAGACAATTAAGCATTTTTTATATAGCATCTCTACCATTAAAACGTATTATCATCCAGACACTATACGCATCCATTTGACTAGCATTCTAGCACAAATACGGAGATTCATGCTTAAATACCAAATGGAGAAACGAATAGATTTGGAACATCGCTACAACCAACTCTTTGAAATCATTCTAAATCATCCAGTCCTTTACACGATTATCCAGGAAATTGTCCTCCTCTGTCAGGACATAATGAATCAGGTAGAAAAACAAAAAGAAAAAGGCCAGTTCGACTATGTAAATGCCGCATTGGATTTCATTGACCACCATTATACAGACGATAAGCTTAGCCTTGACCAACTCGCTGAATTTTTAGGAATCAGTCCTAGTTATATAAGTATGCTTTTCTCGAAAACAAACGCTACTACCTTCAAGCAATACGTTACCAAGAAACGACTCACCCATGCCAGGCAGCTACTTCAGGAAACCAATCTCACTATCCACGAAATAGCAGCCAAAACTGGCTTTAATGACGCCAACTACTTTTCTAAGCTGTTTAAGGCAAATCATAATATTAGTCCGTCCTATTATAGACAGCAGGTAATTGGTTAAGGAGGTCTCAACTATATAATTCATTTGTAAAGACATAGACTAAAGGTTTAAGATAAATATCAACAGTAGCAAACTAAATCAATAGTAAGGAGGAACAATTATGCCAGTTTACAATAAGCTAGTACGTGATTTAATCCCCCAGGTAATCGAGAAATCTGGAAGTAAGTTTTCCACGCGCATTTTAGATAAATCCGAGCATTTAACCGAAGTGAAAAACAAATTATATGAAGAAGTGAAGGAATTTGAAGCAACGGATAACCGAAAAGATGCACTTGAAGAGCTAGCAGATATACTAGAATTAATCCATGCGGCTCTTCCCATTCATGAAGCTACCTATGAGGAGCTTGAGCAAATCCGTCTTGCCAAAAAAGAGAAGCGCGGAGGATTTAAAGAAGGAATCTATTTAATAGAGGTTGAGGATGAGTAGGCTAAGGCTGATCACATCTAATCTTATTGAGGACTTGAAGAGTCTTACTCTCGATGCGACTAGTATTTACTGGATTACTGCATTTGCTATGAAATCAGGCGTTAGGCATGTACTCCCTTCTTTAAAGGAGGCAGGTTTACGTGGAGCAGAGCTTAAGCTACTAGTTGGTGACTATTTATACATTACTCAGCCCGAAGCACTGAAGCTCTTACTAGAGGAACTTCATCATGCAGAGATTAGAATCTATAGAAGTAATGGAATTTCCTTTCATCCAAAGGCTTATATGTTTCGTTCCAATGAAGATAGTCACCTGATTGTTGGCTCCTCTAATTTATCCTCCTCTGCGTTACATAATGGGATAGAATGGAATCTTTACGCCCCTGCCGTAGTAAGTGGAACCGTTTTTGAGGAAGCAACAAATGAATTTATGAAGCTTTTTTATTCAGCCTCCACTATTCCCTTAAACACAGAAACTTTATCAGGCTACCAAGAGGTCTATAACAAAGTGAACAAGGATTTAGCGCTTAGTAATACCTGGTCAGCAAATGAGGAACAGGTGATCATGTTCGGCGCAGTTAATGGAGAGTCGATGGTTATTGATCCCAAAGAAGAATACAAGACTGGACCAAGTCAGCTTACTCCTCGCCCTGCTCAGGTATTGGCACTGCAAGCGCTAAAGAAAACGATAGAAGATGATTATGACAAGGCTCTTGTCGTTCTAGCTACTGGTTTAGGCAAGACCTATTTGGCTGCTTTTTTCGCAGAACAGTTTAAACGGGTACTTTTCATCGCACATCGAGAGGAAATATTATACCAAGCAAAAAACTCTTTTCTACATGTCCACCCTAACCAGTCAGCCGGCATGTACAACGCAGTTGAAAAGAATGTACATGCAGATTTTATTTTTGCTTCTATTCATACGCTTTCCCAGCAGTATCACCTCGATCAATTCAGCTCAAATGACTTTGATTTAATCGTTGTCGATGAATTTCATCATGCTGCTGCACCAAGCTATGAGCGGGTTATCGAATATTTTAATCCCAAATTTTTATTAGGTATCACAGCTACTCCAGACCGTTTAGATAATAAGGATGTCTACAGTATTTGTGATGGAAATGTAGCCATTCGCATTCCATTCATTGATGCGATAGAGCGGGACTGGTTAGCTCCCTTCCGATATTATGGGGTCTATGATGAAACGGACTATTCTCAAATTCGTTGGCTAGGAAATAGATACGATGAGGACGAATTAGCTCGCTTTCAATTACGTGAAGAAATGGCTAAGAAAATATTAGAGGCCTGGAAGCTCCGTAAACAAAGTAAAACGATTGGATTTTGTTCTTCTGTAAGACAAGCTAATTTCTTAAGCAATTATTTTTCTGGAGCAGGATATAATTCAGTTGCCTTAAGCGGTGCTACTCCTCGAGAGGAACGTATAAATGCGAGGAAAGAACTGGAGAATGGATTATTAGATATCATCTTTACCGTAGACTTATTTAATGAGGGAGTGGATATTCCCACAGTTGATACTCTTCTTTTTATCCGTCCCACTGAATCTGTTGCAGTATTCACGCAACAGATTGGTCGAGGCTTGCGTCTTGCTGACGGAAAAACGCATTGTGTCATTATTGATTTAATAGGAAATTATAGGAATGCAGACACGAAGCTGTCTATCTTTTCAGCAGAGCAAATGGATAAACCAAACCTGTATACAATACAAGCTGCTATACCTGAATATTGCTCTATCGAATTAGAAACGGAGATCATTGACCTTATTAAAGAAATGGAGAAAAAAGCTGCTAGCCACAAGCAACGAATGATTTATGAATACTTTCGCTTAAAAGAGGAACTAGGCACTCGTCCCTCATACTTAGACTACCATTTGAAATCCGGCATTATAACAACTAATGTAAAAAGTGAATTTGGCTCCTATGTAGGTCTGCTAAAGGATGCAGAGGAATTAACCGAGCAAGAACTAGAGGCATATGATCTTTACAAGGATTGGCTAGAAGAAGTAGAAAAGACTGCTATGACCAAGAGCTATAAGATGGTCCTCCTAAGCTATATGTTATCCCGTGGGGTAAATCACTGGTTTGAACCAGTCACTGCAGAGGCAGCTGCTCCCTACTTTATTGATTTTCTAACCACTAAGGAATATAGAAAAAAAATCGATTCCATTGTACCAGATCATAAAAAAGCGGCTTCCTTAATTGGACGCATGCCTATGACCAAATGGAGCAGTTCTTCGAAAGGGAAAATTCGATATGTAGATGGAGAATTTTCTCTAAACTTTGATGTGAGTAAACATGTGAATGAAATCATCTTTAATTGGACGAGGGAGATTTGTGAATATCGATTACATTGGTATTTCGAAAAGAAGGCAGAGAGAATTTGAGGAAGTCGCTGTCCAATTAATATTGCAAATAGAAAGGCATATATAGAAGAAAGAAACCTTGAAAAGCTTTGGCTGATCAAGGTTTTATTTTATAATCTTTAAACTTTATAATTCCTTATCTTTCTAAAATCCATGGAAGAAAAAGAGAAAAAAGCAGGTTGATTATGATGGTATTTGACCATAATCACCTGCTAGTTGTTTCTTTGTATGATCTTATTTAAACTACTTTTCCACTTGTCCCAATAAACTCTTATAGCATGCAATTATTTAAGCTCATTAATAATTCCATTTACCCCGTGTACAACCACACTACTAAGTACGTCAGTATAATTATTGTAGTCATCTGACTTCTCGATGATAGTATCAAAGACTTCTTTTAACTTGCCATCAATTATAAGTGTAAGCCCTTCTACTTGTTCCTCGCTTCCCTCTTTCCCAAACATTTCTTTCATTATAGTAAAGGTTTCTGTTTTATTCATCGTCATTCTCCTTTTGAAATAAATTTTCGCCAGTGATTATCCAATATTGATAGTCTACGGGAATGTTTTCCATGAATTGTTCATACTTCCCTAGCCAGCCATTCGGTACATATAATTCATAGGATGCAGGTTCTGGATAAAAAGAAGTAAGCTTCTTATCATCAAAATCGACGTATAAAGAAGGTATCATATCTGAAATATGACTATATTCTCTATGCACTAAACTTTTTCTTAACTCTTCATTACTTACTTCTAATTCTCTGATTTCATGTAGAAAATCTTCCACATTATCTTCATTTACTACTGCCATATCAAACCTGTCAGAAAAGTCATCAGGATTAGGAATTTCAAATCCTTTCTCCAGATAAGAAGATATTAATTTATTTAAATCTAGAAACCATATTTCCTTATCTGTAACAAACCATCTATATGATGTGTTGTATTTAACTAAAACTATTATGTTTTCAGCATATTTGGGTTTGTTAAACAATGTATCATCTCCCAGTTGTATTAAGTGTTTCGTATTTTATTTCTTTATCTTACCATATTCCTCAAGCCACTCAATCCATGGTGAGGGAAATTCAAATGATGTTCCCGGTGTACTAGGGTCAACCACTTTTGGTGCTGTCCCTCCCTGATTAAGTGGATTGTTTTTATATCTAAACTGTGGTATTGCGCTTTCTTGCACAAAATCGTCAAACCATCTTGGCACTTCAATCTCTACAATTTCAGCACCAGCGCCTCTTTTCTCCAAGAAATATTCGGCATGTTCCCTAGTCCCTGCGCTAACGTTTAAGTTTGCATCCTTGTTAGGAATGATCATTCTTCCATTATTGTCGACTTGAATCCTTACTTGGCTTGCATTTGGCATTTCTCCACCTTGAACCCTAAAGTATGATGTAGTGTCATCCATCCCCTGAGATCCCGGTTTAACATTTTCCGTAACTCGATTGACGTCTCGAGCATCTTCTATTGCTCGGCCTCCTTTTATTGCAAATCTAGCTCCAGTAGTGCCCCAACCCACGAATGGAATCATCGATCCAAAGGAAAGTCCTGCATTTAGCATATCTCCTCTAGCGGTATAGATTATCCCGTTTACACCATCCGCTACTTCTCCCACAACTGGTATCAGTCCTAATATATCTAATCCCAACTGAATACCATCGAGGACTTTATTTTCCTGCGGTTCATCGGCTTGATCGTTTTCTTTATATATTACTTCGGAGACAACTTCATAGCTAGATTTTCCACCATCCATTGTTTCTTTAATGATTAAACCATTTGCGTACGCATGGTACTTTATATTTTCTCCCACGTTTTCTTCAATTAGCGAGACTTTCATCCCTTCAAGGGTCTCAAAAGTATCCGAATTGATTGTTGTTCCAATTAACTCTTCATATTCTTCTACCCATAGATTGTTAGGGTCTAAGTATACTTTAGGAAAGAGTTCTGTTCTAATCCCACTACCGAAAGTTATGGCTTTCCATTGACTGGACTGGAAAGAAGTGACCTTTACCCCTGCACCAAACATTCCTTCCATAAGTACTATCCATAAGCCTAACTCTTGTAGATTCTGTTCAACGGTGCTTAATGATGTAGTTTGGGAAGTATCAAATTGATGTAGATCTGTAATTGTGTTGTCACGTTTCTGTTTAGAATTTCGAACTCCCTCTTGTACCTCACTATCATCTAGCGGTGGTAAAGCAACGATATCACTGATGGTCTCCATAATACTGTTTGCATCGTTGGTGAATCTTTCAGTTAAAGTACCAATCTGGGTAAGTCCCTGCTCCAATTCTCCTTCTAAAAACTGTTCAAGGATGTGACCAGCAGTATCCGGCTCTAACGATGTGAGTGCTGTCTCTATATGTTGGAGCTGCTGCTTGAATCTTTCTGTGAACAAAAGGAAGAAATGAAGGAATGGGAGATGAACTTCCGAGTAGAAATTTCGAATTGCACTGCCTCCAGCCCCCTTCAATACTTCCTCCATTGCAACAAGTCCCTTAATAGAATCATTAATATTACTTACTTCCGTTTCTAGACGTTCCAGCATAGCCATATTGCGTTGTAAACCATCTTGAAGTAGGTTGACATCTAACATTTTCATAAGCGTGCCCTCATAGAATTAGGGCTTAAATATCTCCAATTTGCTTTATTATATAACACTTCCTTACATATTATAGACATAATCTCTCCTCCTATAGCAATCTATTATTATCTATAATATTCCATTTTTTATATTGAAAGGTAAAGTGTGGACTCACCTATAACTCTAAAATGATTCGAAAGAAATATTAATATTCAGATTATTAGTTATTTGGAATTAGAATAACAGGGTTATCATTATTCTAAATTAAGTGTTACTGTACTTCAGTCCACATACGTTAAAAAACCTTGAAAGGCATATAAGCTTTCAAGGTTACGAGAATTCTCTCTACTGAACTTGATCTATTTTGTTATGTCATATTCTAAATTTTCCTCATCCCATATGAGATTGTGATCATCAACATGGACGTTCCATTCCGCACCTGCTATAACATTACGAATGTCTGCAAGTAACGAAGCCCAATGATCCACCCCATCAAACATCGCATATTCACTATTATTCGGTAGTTCCGTTGATCCCTCAAAAATCACGTCATAAGCAGTCGGATTTTTTGAATCATAGATAGTAAAACTTGTCCAATTATGACCTTCTCCAGTCTTTAAGTATTCATCTATTTCCTCATCAACAGAATACTTCTCCAATAATTGATTAATCGCTTCTTGTTCAGTATGGGTTAGTTTTTGTTTACGTTTCGCTGTGTAATAAATGGAAACACTCATCCTGAAACCCCTTTCTACTCAAAAATTTAGCACTAGTTATTCGGAAGAATAAACTTCAATTAATTCACGTTTAAAATCCTCGTACATTTCAAATGCAATCATCATAATTTCTTTTAATTCTTCATAGCTATGAAAGAATATTGTAGGAATTGATTCTGTATCATCAGATAATAATCTTGCAAATATATCCCATGGGTCTCCGGCCTTTATAACTCCCTTATGTCTTACAGACCAAATTAATTCAACTACCCCATATTTTAAAGATATATTGAATCTAAAAGTATATATATCCTTATTTTTTACTTCTCCGACAATAAAAAAATTTTCTTTTTTCATATAACGTGTTTGATAACCAAGTGATTCAAAGATATCTATTACTCTTTCATTTTCATAGTTACTTAGTTTATTTTCTTTATTTGAAAACTTTTCTGCCAAATTTTTATATCTTTTGACAAAATCAATTTTCTTCAGTACATCTCTTATTTCCGGTTCTAGATCGTATGTCATTAATTATTCCCTCCTGAATCTAATTTCAACATCATATTTGTCTTTGGCTAGCTTAATATATTCTTCTATTTGAGTGAAATTTTTATTTGTTGCTGGAATCTCTAATATTTGTTTTCCTTGTAATATAGTACCGTCTATTCTTTCATATTTATTTGAGCGAATTTTAGTTCCGGCAGGATACTTATTATTTAGTTCTTTTAAATACTTCTCAAATGTTTTGATATCAATTTCAATTAAATCGGTCGCTTTCCTAGAGACTATTTCCCCTTTAATTGGGTCATAAGAGTCTAATCTTTTTCCGTTACTTAAATGTACCTCATCATAAGGATACCATCTGTCTTCCCTTGCAGTTTTATTAAAGTTATTCCCCCTTGCCATGGGAGAATCGTTTAACCAATAATCTCTTGTTTTTTTCCATTCTAATCTTTCTCGGGGAGTTTTATCAATCTTTCCTTTACGTGCAAGATACTTTTCATAATCAGACTCCAATTTAGAATCTTTAAATTTCCCGTCATTTGATAGTAAGTTCTTACCCGTACCCTTAGTCTCAACATCCACATTCTTTACATCTGTATTCACATAACTATCAATACTTTTATTTGTTGGTGTAGTATCCACCTTTGCAGATGGTGCATTAATTGTCTTCGCATTTTTAGGAGGAGCTGTATAATCTGCATTCCCTCCAACAACTTTTGGCTTAGCCTGTATATTCGAATTTGGTGTCTCTGATTTCACATTTG
>NZ_CALIED010000073.1:0-3014 GCF_938022135.1 uncultured Psychrobacillus sp. | reverse complement strand
CTAAGAACCAACGGTAAGCCATATTTGTTTCAACTTCTTCAATCGTTTTACGCATGGAACGAATACCGAAGGTATATTGAATGAAAGTCAGTTTAACTAAAATAACTGGATCAATACTTGGGCGTCCTACCTCTGAATACATATCTTTCACCAAGTCATAAATGAAAGTGAAGTCAATGGCAGCCTCCATTTTACGAACCAAATGGTTCGGTGGCACCAGTTGATCTAAAGTAATCATTTCAAGTTGATCTCGTTGAATAGAATCATGTTTAGATAGCAATCTTAATCAACTCAAGTTTTAATTCTTCTATTTGAAAACAAAAAAGACTGACTATAAATAGTCAGTCTAAAGGTGACGTCAGGTGCTTCCTCACGTCTTATATATATTATGCATGTGTTTGGACAAGCGTTACTCTATCTATTAATTTATGACTAGGACAATTTTTTTCTTAGTCAAACACCTCATCCTTTATGCTAATATATCGTCTGTCACTTGGTAAGTCGAGGTATTGACAAGGTTGTGTTCAATGTTATTAAAATTACACATTAAACAGCAAGGTCCTTATCCAATGTTTAGTAAGTCACCAAAGCTGATTAGTTAATATTCTTCTTTAATCAAGGAGATTCACCAGAAAAAAACTACTTTAGTGAAGAAAGTAGTTAAAAGTCGATCTCCTCTACGTTTAGGAATCGACTTTTTTTACTTTTTCTTAATGAACTAAACCAGCTAATAGGATGTCAATATCTTTCTCTAAAATTTTCATTTCCCTTATGATATACTATTTTTGGCCATGCCAAATAACCCTCCAAAACCCTTTTGGAAGGATTTTCTCTGCTTCACAAAACCGTTAATTAGGCTAAATCTAGGAACGTTTCTTTTCTCTTTAATAAAGCATAAATCCAATGAAGCAACTTATTAATACAAGCAACAATCGCCACCTTAGCCGGCTTTCCTTCTGCTTTTTTCTTATCATAGAATTCTTTTAGCTTTTTATTTCTTGAACTTCTTATGCCGCATAGTACGGCAAGATACAGAGAATGACGTAGTCTGCTCGAACCTCTTTTAGTCATACGATTAATGGTTGCCGTAAACTTACCCGATGAGTGAACACTTGGATCTACTCCAGCGAAGGCAACTAGTTTTTTTGGGTGATTAAACCGATCAATTTCACCAATTTCAGAGATAATCGTGGCTGCGATTTTTTCTCCTATACCGGGAATCGATTGGATGATCTTATATTCTTCCATTTCATTTGCCAGGGCCACTATACGATCTTCCAAATCAGAAAGGTGTCCCTGGTAATGAAAAAGCAACTCAATATACATACGAAGATTAATTACGTGACTTTGATACACGTTTTTTTGGAATGGATTTCGAGAGGCAGAGTCTATTATTTTTTTGGCTTTTTCTGATGCCCATTGACCCGACCGGCTAGAACAGTACTCTCTAACACTCTCTGCTAGTTTACTTTCCCCGGCTGATAATACGGCCTCTGATGTGGGATACTCCTTTAACATCAATAATGAAACCCTTGAAAACAAATCGCCAAAAACCTTTCGGTATTCAGGAAACACTTGATCTAAAATGGTGTGAAACTGAAGTTTAATTTCCACATACATATTCGTTACGATTTCCTGTTGTCTTGACAAATTCCGAAGGTCTAAAAGCTGAATTCCTCTAATTTTATGAGGTTCACCTTTATAATACAGCACACACAACTGATACGCATCGATTGCGTCTGTTTTTACTTTTCGTAAACTGGTCTTCTTTGCCTGATAAGAAATAATGGGATTTAGTAAGATATATAGAATCCCTTGTTCCTCCAAGTATTGAATAACAGGGGTATGGTAATGCCCTGTAGATTCTAAAATGACCATAGGCATCTGCCCTGTCACCTCTTCAATCTCATTTAAAAAGTCAAAAAAATGATCTAATTCCTCTTTGATATGCTTCATTGAAAAGCTCTTCCCATACGGTTTAGATTGATCTAAAAATGCCTGAACTTGGCTCTCTCCTTTTGCCACATCCAGACCAACAACTGGATTCATTGTTTTTCCCTCCTCTACTTACTAACCAGTACCCCTAGTCCTCCATGTAGTGTCATAGCTTCGCTTGTTATACGAGATCTACGTCCCAACCAGCCTCAAACATGTTTCTACAAGTAGGGGGTGGACAGTTTAGTTCACGGGATCATTGTCCCACGCACCCGTACGTCCTACCCTGGCTACTGATATAATAGAATCTATTAAAAAAGGTCAACCAGTAATTTTTACTGGTCGACCATATAATACGACGCACCCGTTAGTTGAATAAGAAACAGTTATATAAGGAGGTTCATGATATAATTATCATAGATAATCTCTGACAGAAACAAAACAAATTAATCATTCTGAAAATTAAATCTTTTGAGGAGTCGATGAAAGTTGACAATTGATAGTAAAAAATCAATTAGTAAAGAACAAACTATTTTTAATCATATTGGAAATAAAATCAAAACGGAAGACAGAGAAATTAATGTGATTGCTAAATTAGAAGAACCTCTAATTGTAGTTTTAGGAAATGTTTTGAGTGACGAAGAATGTGACGAACTAATTAGATTGTCAAAAGACAAAATGCATCGTTCTAAAATTGGAGTTACACACGAAGTAAATGAGATAAGAACAAGTAGTAGTATGTATTTTCAAGATAATGAAAATGACATCATTACCAAAATTGAAAAAAGAGTATCATCTATTATGAATATACCAATTGAACATGGGGATGGTATTCAAATTCTTAAATATACTCCTGGTCAAGAGTATAAAGCTCATTTTGATTTTTTTACATCTTCAAGTAAAGCAACAAAAAATAATAGAATTAGCACAATCATCATGTACTTAAATGATGTGGAGCATGGAGGGGAAACTTTTTTTCCTAAACTGAATTTTTCAGTGTCCCCGCGAAAGGGGATGGCTGTGTATTTCGAATATTTCTATACCGATAAAAACGTAAACGAACTAACATTACATGGTGG
>NZ_CALIED010000072.1:0-38025 GCF_938022135.1 uncultured Psychrobacillus sp. | reverse complement strand
TAACCTAGCTTAGTTTTAATAAGCTAGGACATAACTATTAAATTAAAAAACCGTGAAATCTGCAACATGATTTCACGGTTTTATTTCTTTGAAAAGACACTGATTTCTTGTAGTACGTCTCTCCATTCTTATCGTTTGGAGAGGAGACGGCGACACGTATGGGAACAAGGGAACGCAAAAGCCCCACAGGAGCAAAGCGACGAGAAGATTGAAGTCGCGCCCCAGTGGAAAGCGTATTCGTAAAGGAAGCCAACTGCATGTTGTTTTAAGGAGAGTTATGTCCAATCCTCTTATGTTGCTCCTCACAAATACAATGCTGCAAGAAAAATGCCTAATGCATCTTCATAAATTTCATCAAATTGGGTTAGTGGTAGGGGGTTCGTACCAATGCCTAGTTCGATAGTAAAACCAGGTCTTCTCCAGTCTTGGATAAACCAGTCCTTATAGCCCGCGTAGCTATTGGTAGTTTCTATTGGAATGTAGCCGCTCGCTTCACCGAATTGTATGGCTAGAACTTCATTTTCGGGAGGCTGAAGATTTTCAAATCCCCAGTAAATGACTTGACCCTGGGTATGAAAAGGGAGTACTCGAGCGAAATCTCTTCTTCTCGTTAAATCGGCCATTGCGATAGCTTCGGGCTGTGTTAATGGAGCTTCCCCGCCATAATCTCTTGGTCCTGGAGATTTAGGATTCCGATCTCTTTCTAGCTCCCATAACGCAGGAAATTGATCATTTAAATCTACCCCGTTTATATTGGCCTTCCACCCTGAAAAGTTAGTACTTCCCTTATTCCATTCAATCACATTACTTCGATAAGGCTCGTCGGATGGTGGACCATTAATTACTAAATCCACTCCGTCTGGATTAACCATGGGCACTATGGAAAGAAAAGTTTGTTCGTACAAAGGTGTAGTTTGAATTCCTCTAATGGTGTTCCTATTAGTCAGTGAAAGTAAATAGTCATCTAAGAAGGTCATGATGATAGGAGTTGTAATCCATTCGTTGGCATGAAAGGAACCATCAAAATGGACTCGCTTGTTTCCATTCCCAACTACTATTTCCTGGAGTTCTTTGCCCATAACAGAGTTGCCAATAGAAGAAATTTTTAAAAATGGATACACGGTTTGAAGGCGTCGAATATCAATGACTAAGGAATTGTAATCATAATTTCTTTTACCGGTGACTACTCTCCAAGTAATTCTCAAAGGGATTTTAATCGTTTGTCCGACTTGTAATGAGGTTGGGGTAATATTTGGGTTAGCTAAAAGAATACCCTCTACTGATATTTTTCTACTCTGTGCAATAGCCCAAAGTGATTCTCCTCTTCTAATTTGATAAGCTAATCCTACATATCCTGGTATTTGAATTTGTTGTCCAATGAAAAGGTTTTGGGGGGATATATTCTGGTTGGAATCGAGAATTAGTTGTAGGGGAATATCAAACAACTGACTAAAGTAATAGAGGGAATCTCCTTGTCTTACAAAAACATCCATGCACTTCCTCCACTTCTTTCGATTCATCATAAAATTATATGCAAAAGAAAAAGAAAGATATGACTTCAAAAGAAAAACGTGCGAAATTTACGCACGCAAACTTTTAGTTTACCAATTTTCTTTTTGCAATTACGATTCCGTCTTCGTCTGCATATAAATAATCTCCTGGATGCCAATCGATGCCTAAGAAAAACAGTGGTATATCCACTTCACCTGTTCCTTCTTTTTTACTTTTTAAAGGATTACTTCCAAGGGCTAGAATGGCTATGTTAAGCTCAGTTAGTTCCTTTGAATCTCTCACGCATCCATTAATCACAATCCCGGAAAGGTTTCTATTTTCGGCTATTCCAGCTAAACGGTCTCCCATTAGGGCGCACTTTTTAGATCCTCCACCGTCCACGACTAGAACGCTTCCCACTGGAATGTCTTCTAATGCTTGATTTATTAAAATATTATCTTCAAAAACTTTAACAGTACAAATGGGACCAGAAAAGCTAGTTTTTTTACCGTAGGATTTAAATTCAGAACCTAGGACTTGGATCTCGCCTGAATATTCATCACATAAATCTGCTGTGCTAAATGTCATTCATTTAACCTCCTGGTTTTAAAAAATATATTTCTACCAATTTACTACTTATTTTAAATATTTGCAAAAATTTAAAAGGAATAGTTTTCAAGACAAAAAAGCGACTGATAGAGTTATCCTACCAGTCACATAGTGAAGACAAAATGTCTCGAGTGTTTCATCTCTCGAGGCATTTTGTCATTTTCAAAGGAATGGTATGCGACTTCCCTTTGAGTGTTGAAGATGCGGTAGAAAATCTGTTCAAAGATATCCGAATCCTAAAAACCAACGATACTCCATATTCCTTTCGATTTCTTTAATCGTTTGACGCATGGAACGGATTCCGAATGTATATTGAATAAATGTCATTTGTGACAGTACGACAGGGTCGATGCTTGGTCGGCCAACAGCAGAGTATAGATGTTCTACTAATGGATAAATAAAGTTAAAATTAATGGCAGCATCCAGCTTGCGGATCAGGTGGTCCTTAGGTACAAGTTGTTCACGCTCATTCATTTGATTGCTCGTCATCATGGTTATCATCGCCTCAGAATAATGGGAAATGTATAAGGACACCCTATTCTAGTAGCCGATACAAGTCGATTGGAGCGGAAGGTGCGAAGACTCCTACGGGAACAGCACGAGCCGAAGCACCCGGACTGAGCGCAGCGAGGGAGAAGGCTGAGGCCGTGCCCGTGGAAAGCGTAGCGCCTATAGCGGAAATCGATGATTTCTTAGTATGTATGGTAAATAGAAAAAACTGTAGACAATCTCCAATTTCTTTGAATTTGTCTACAGTCTGCGACTGATAGAGTTATCCTACCAGTCACTTTGTTTATTTTTTCATATGTCTAATTTTTTCTTCATCTGGTGTAACGAACAAAGTAGTTTGTTCGAAGTAAATGACAAAGCCAGGCTTCGATCCATTTGGCTTTTTCACTTGTTTGACTACTGTATAGTCAACTGGCACCGAAGAAGATTCACGGGCTTTACTAAAATAAGCTGCCAGGTTTGCTGCTTCTGATAGGGCTGTTTTAGATGGGTTATCTGAATGTATAACAACATGAGAACCAGGTATATCCTTCGTATGCAGCCAAGTATCCGTTTTCTTCGCTAGCTTAAATGTCACATAATCATTTTGCTTGTTGTTCTTACCAACTGAAATTTCTGTGCCGTCAGAGGCAATATACTTTTCAGGTGTTGGTTTTACAGGCTTTTTCTTCTTTTTCGAAGCGCGCATTTTCAGCAAGCCTTGCTCCATTAACTCTTCTCGAATCTCCTCGATGTCAGTAGGAGATGCCTGCATAACTTGTTGTTGCAATAGCTCAAAATAGGCGATGTCATCTTGGGTTATTTCTAGCTGCTGTTCAATCTTTAATAAGGCAGTTTTTGCTTTTGTATAGCGGTTGTAGTAACTTTGAGCGTTTTGGGTGGCTGTCTTTCTATCATTTAATGGAATGACAACCGTTTTTTCATTTTCATCATAATAGTTAACTAATTCCACTTCTGACAAACCTTTATCAATTGCATATGCATTTGCCATTAGCAATTCTCCGTACAATTGGAATGTATCTAGCTTTTCAGCCTGTTCGAAATCCTTTTTTAATTTTTTCATTTTTAACTTTAGCTTATTTAGTTCGTTTTGTAGCCATCGTTCTAAATCGCCGGCTTGCTGCTTCACTCGATCACGTTCAGCTTTGGCAAAATAAACACGGTCTAACAAGCTGCCTAAATTTTGTTCATCAAACTTAGTGCCATCTATATGATTTAAAGCATTAGGTGAATAATAAGTTTTTCCGTTTACCTCTACGATTTGCTTTGAAGTCCCACCTTGCATAAATTCACTTATATAGGATTTATAAACATCAAGCTTTTCAGTATTAATAATTTCGTTCATGCGATATATCAATTCCTTCGCATGAAGTGGAGAAAACCCTGAAATCTTCTCTACTATTTCTTTAGGGTCTGATGTATTGAAAATCACATTTGTTAAATCCTCGGAATATACTAGTGGGTTCAGCTTGTTCTGTGTAGGTGGTGCAATATAGGGCTGACCAGGCAAAATGGTTCGATAGCTATTCATCGAAGGAGATAAGTGTTTAATGCTTTCTAGGATCAAGTTTCTGCTAGGGTCTACTAATAACAGGTTACTATGACGGCCCATTATTTCCATGTGAACCTCGCGGGTAATATCATCCCCGATTTCATTTTTGCTTAGTACTTCTAGTATAATAATTCGATCCGTTTCATGTTGGCGAACCGCAGTAATGATTCCGCCCTCTAGATGCTTGCGAAGTACCATACAAAACAGTGGAGGAGTAGCTGGGTTATCGATCGATTCATGAGTGAGTTGTATTCGAGAATAAGAAGGATGTACAGAAAACAATAGTTTAAAGTTTTTCCCTTGAGCTCGTATTTGCATAAGTATTTCTTGTGCATTTGGTTGGTGTATTTTAGAAATACGACCTGTTACAATTTGTTGTAATTCAGTTTTCATTGAAATGGTAAATAATCCATCAAAAGCCATAATAATTCCTCTTTCAAAACAGTTTTTTATATTCATTTAAAATTGATTAAACTATGTTAGTTTGGTAAAAATGCAGAGAATATGATTTTTTTACAATTGGAATAAGAAGAGTGGACTAAAAAACTACCTGCATAGGCGAGTTTATCCTCTCACCGATTAGTTTCTCTATCATGAGAACTCAATTATAGCTTAAACTTGTATATCTTTAAGCAAAACTATCTCAAACGTTAAAATCTAAAAATTGTTAATATAGCTAAAGTAATAAACAAGTCCTTGCTTTTCTTTTAATCTTATCATTTTATAGAGGACTTGTGTTATAATCAGTAAAGTATGTATTAAAGTTAGTATTCGGAGATAGCATGTAATTGAAGGAGAAGTTATGCGAAGAGAAAAAGGGATATTAATCGTTTTATCAGGTCCATCCGGAGTGGGTAAAGGAACTGTAAGAAAAGAGTTGTTCTCTGAACCGGGAACGAACTATGAGTACTCCATATCCATGACTACAAGGCTCCCACGCGAGGGTGAAGTAGATGGTGTGGATTATTTCTTTAAAAAGAAGGAAGAGTTTGAAGCCTTGATCGAGCAAGGTAAATTGTTAGAGTATGCATCTTATGTAGGAAACTACTACGGTACTCCAATTGACTATGTGAATGAAACGTTAGACTCCGGTCGAGACGTTTTTTTAGAAATTGAAGTTCAAGGAGCTGCTTTAGTACGCGAAAAAGCTCCAAATGCCTTATTTATTTTCCTTGCGCCTCCTAGTTTAAGCGAGCTCGAGCAACGATTGATAGGTAGAGGGACGGAGACAGAGGATGTCATCAACTCCCGTATACTAGCTGCTAGGCAGGAACTAGAAATGATGCACTTATATGATTATGTTGTAGAAAATGATGAAGTTACAAAAGCTTGCGCAAAGATTAATGCAATTGTAGCTGCGGAGCATTGCCGCCGTGAACGTGTGGAAAAAAGATATTTAGCCATGTTGGAAGGGGAATTTTAAAATGTTATATCCATCAGTAGATTCATTAAAAAACCAAATCGATTCAAAGTATTCATTAGTAAGCGTTGCTTCTAAAAGAGCACGCCAGTTACAAGAAGAAGGCGGAGAGCGCCTAGGTATTTACGTTTCAGCGAAGCAAGTTGGTAAAGCACTTGAGGAAGTAGCTGCTGGAGAGCTTAAAATCGAATCCACTAACGAAAATGCTGTATACGAGGATGAAGTATAAGTAACTCTATTTAGCTTGCGTTAGACATCAGCTAAAGTAATAGTTAAATGCCTCAACGGATACCTTAGGAGTAAACGCCAAGGCGAATCGGATGAAAAGACACCTCCCAAAGAATGTATCTGTTCTTTGGGAGGTTGTTGTTTAGAGAGGGGATTAATAAATGATAACTTCTAAGAAAATTCTTGTTTGTGTGACAGGCGGGATTGCAGTTTATAAAGCAGTTGCGCTAGTAAGTAAGCTAACGCAGGCTGGCGCAGAAGTGAAGGTAATGATGACACCATCCGCTATGGAATTTGTGACACCATTAAGTTTTCAAGCGATGTCAAGAAATGATGTATACTATGACACGTTTGATGAAAAAAATTCGCAGGTTATTGCACACATAGATTTAGCAGATTGGGCGGATTTGGTGCTCGTTGCTCCTGCAACAGCTAATACTATTGCCAAGCTTGCTAATGGGATAGCGGACAATATGGTTACCACTACTCTTTTAGCAACAACAGCAGATGTCTGGATTGCGCCTGCTATGAATGTACATATGTACGACCATCCAGCAGTAAAACGGAATATTGAACAGCTTTCAAAAGACGGATATTCATTTATCGAGCCATCTGAAGGCTTTTTAGCATGTGGTTACGTTGGAAAGGGAAGATTGGAAGAACCAGAAAAAATTGTAGAGTTAGTCGAAACACATTTTTCTCCGAAAGACTTACCTCTAAAAGGGAAAAAGGTAGTCGTAACTGCAGGTCCTACAAGAGAAAAGCTAGATCCTGTTCGATTTTTAACTAATTTTTCGAGCGGTAAAATGGGATATGCTATGGCAGAGGCTGCTTCTAAATTAGGAGCAGAGACTATTCTCATTTCAGGTCCAGTTGCAATAGATGCTCCTCAAAATGTAAAGCTAGTAAACGTCGAAAGCACAGAGGATATGTTTCTTGCAGTCCTTGATCATTTTGAAACAGCCTCTATAGTAGTGAAAACAGCAGCAGTAGCGGATTATAAGGCGAAAGAAATACACCCTCAAAAGATGAAGAAAAAAGAGGGGGAAGTTACAATCGCTTTGGAAAAAACTACGGACATATTATCAGAGTTGGGAAAACGTAAAACAAGTCAAATATTAGTTGGCTTTGCAGCTGAAACTAATGATGTTGTGCATTATGCAAAAGGTAAGTTAAAAAAGAAAAATGCAGATTATATAATAGCTAATGATGTGACAGAAGAGGGTTCTGGTTTTGGGACAGAAACGAATGCCGTAACTCTTGTTGGAAAGAATGATATCGATATTCACTTTCCACAAACCAGTAAGAAGGAGCTAGCCCTTCAGTTATTCCGCATGATAATCGAGCTAGAGAAAGATGAGACTCTATGATTGTAGAGGTTATTGTTGATGTAGCTGCATATCCGATTGACCGCCCGTTTGATTATGTAGTACCTGAACATTTGGAAGACTTAGTAGAACGAGGTAGCCGGGTTCATGTTCCTTTCGGTAATCGAAAAGTGCAAGGGTTTATTACCAATATCAAAGGAGAAACAGATATAGATCGAACAAAACTTAAGGAAGTTCTATCGATTATAGATGTTGAGCCGGTTATTACGGAAGAATTGCTAGAGTTGTCTAAATGGATGACAAAGAAAACTCTCTGCTATGAAATTGACGCTCTTCAAGTAATGCTTCCAGCTGCCTTACGAGCATCCTATAAAAAAAATATTAAGATAGTTGACTCTACCCAATTAGAAGAAGAGATTCTAGCGCTTTTTGGAAAGAAAGAAGTTCTTCCTTATGAAGCTTTTGAAAAAGCAGGAATGCTACGTGTGATGAAAAGGCATTTAACAGAAGGTAGTCTATTGCTCGAAAATATTATTAAGCAGCAAACAAGAGTTAAAACAGTTACTAAATATACGCTGGTTGAAGATAAAGAATTTATAATAGATCAACTAAATAAACTCACCAAACAAGCAGTAAAACAAAAAGAATTGATTGAGTGGCTTCTAGCACAAGAACAAAACTCTTTCACTATGCAAGAAATAATTCAGACTGCCGCTGTTAGTAATGCTACTGTTCATGCACTTATTAATAAAAAGATATTAGTGAAAGAGCAAGAAGAGGTGTATCGGGAGATTACTTCACTTGACTATCAAGATCGTGATAACCGAGTACAGCTAACTAATGAACAGAAGGCTGCATTATCTAAAATTACAAATGCTCAAAATAATAGAGAAAACACTACCTTTTTATTGCACGGTATAACAGGCAGCGGTAAAACAGAAATCTATCTTCATGCAATAGAAAAATCTATAGCAGAAGGAAAACAAGCAATAATGCTGGTACCTGAGATTTCATTGACACCCCAAATGACACGACGTTTCAAGCTGCGCTTCGGGGACCAGGTGGCAGTAATGCATAGTGGCCTATCAACCGGCGAGAAGTTTGATGAGTGGCGTAAAATTTGGCGTGGTGAAGTAATGGTTGTTGTTGGAGCTAGATCAGCAGTATTTGCTCCATTTAAGGATTTAGGTGTCATTATTTTAGATGAGGAACATGAGTCCTCCTATAAGCAAGAGGATACACCGCGCTACCATGCCAGAGATGTTGCAATTTGGAGAAGTGAGTATCATAAATGCCCGGTTATTTTAGGCAGTGCCACCCCCTCCTTAGAATCCTATGCACGTGCATCAAAAGGGGTATACACTTTACTAACTTTAACAATGAGGGCAAAAGAGCAAGCTTTACCAACCGTCAATATAGTGGATATGCGTGCGGAGCTAAAAAGTGGGAACCGTTCTATGTTTAGTGTTCCTTTAGCAGATGCCATTCGAGAAAAACTAGAAAAGAAAGAACAAATTGTACTCTTTTTAAATAAGAGAGGTTTCTCTTCTTTTGTTCTTTGTAGAGATTGTGGAACAGTTGTAGAATGCGACCAGTGTGATATTTCTTTAACGTATCACCGAGAAGGCGAACGATTAAAATGTCATTATTGCGGACATGAGGAGCCAGTGCCTCATCAGTGTCCGGAATGTCAGAGTGAACATATCCGTTTTTTTGGCACAGGTACGCAAAAGGTAGAAGAGGAAATTACTAAATTTTTTCCTTATGCCAGAGTTTTACGAATGGATGTTGATACTACTAGAACGAAGGGATCGCATGAACGCATTCTGAAACAGTTTGGAGATGGCGAGGCAGACATTCTATTAGGAACACAGATGATAGCAAAAGGACTGGACTTTCCTAATATCACTTTGGTAGGTGTCTTGAATGCCGATACTACTCTCCACCTTGCGGATTTTAGAGCTGCTGAAAAAACATTTCAGCTAATGACACAGGTAAGTGGTCGAGCAGGAAGACACGATAAGGAAGGTATTGTATTCATCCAAACGTATACCCCTGAGCACTATGCGATAGAGTACTCTAAGGACCAACTGTACGAGCCCTTCTATCATAATGAAATGATTATGCGTAAGCAATATGAATATCCACCATTCTATTACGTGACATTAGTGCAAGTTACGCATGAAAATGTTCTTCTTGCAGCAGAATACGCGAAGCTTGCTACCGATTGGTTACGAGGTAATCTATCGAGCACGAGTATGGTAATAGGGCCGACTGCAAGCGCAATTAGCAAGATACAAAATAGATATCGCTACCAATGTTTGATAAAATACAAACAAGAACCACTATTAATAGAAAAACTACAGCAACTGATTAAAATTTACCGTACGGAGTGGATAAAAAAAGGGGTTATACTTACAGTAGACTTAGATCCCTCCACTATTTTATAGGCTGTTTGAAAAGAGGAATTTAGAAATGGCAATTCGATCAATCGTTACACACCCTAATGAAGTATTAACCCAAAAATGTAAAGAAGTTCATGCATTTGATGAGAAACTTGGTAAGCTATTAGACGATATGTATGACACAATGATTGCTTCAGATGGTATCGGTCTTGCTGCGCCGCAGGTTGGAGAAGCCATCCAAGTGGCGATTGTAGACTTAGGAGAAGGTCAAGAGGTAATTGAAATGATTAATCCCGAAGTAGTAGAAATAGGCGGATCAGAAGTGGAAGTGGAAGGATGCCTAAGTTTTCCTGACATTTATGGAGAGGTAGAGCGTCCATTTTATGTGAAGGTAGAGGCTCAAGATCGTGATGGCTCTTTATATGAGTTAGAGGCAGAGGACTACGAAGCAAGAGCAATTTTACATGAAATTGATCATTTGCACGGTATTTTATTTACCTCTAAAATAATTCGTTATGTTGATATGGAAGAGTTGGAGAATGAACAGGAGGATGAGCTATGACTTCTATCGTATTCATGGGCACACCTGCTTTCTCAGCACCAATCTTACGCATGCTAGTTGAGGAAGGCTACGAGATTAGTGCTGTTGTGACTCAGCCTGATCGACCAGTAGGTAGAAAAAAAGTGCTAACTCCTCCTCCGGTAAAGGAAGAGGCTTTAGAGCTTGGATTACCAATCATTCAGCCAAACAAGCTAAAGGGATCTGAGGAACTCAATCAAATCCTTAACCTGGCGCCAGATTTGATTGTCACTGCTGCCTTTGGTCAAATTTTACCGAAAGAATTACTAGAAGCACCTAAATACGGTTGTATCAATGTGCATGCATCCTTACTTCCAGCCTATCGTGGAGGAGCCCCAATACACCAAGCAATTATAGATGGACAAGAAAAAACAGGTGTCACTATTATGTATATGGAGGAAAAACTCGATGCAGGGGATATAATTTCTCAGCGTGAAATTCCTATTACACATCTAGATGATACTGGAATTCTGTTTAACAAACTAAGTGAAGTAGGAACTCTCCTTTTAAAGGAAACATTGCCATTAATCATTACGGGCAGAAATGAACGAATTGTCCAAGATGAGTCTCTAGTTACCTATGCAAGAAATATTTCACGCGAACAGGAAAGAGTAGATTGGACTAAGTCTGCAATAGAAATTCACAATCAAATCCGTGGTCTTCATCCGTGGCCTGTAGCATATACCACATTAGATGGACAAACAGTGAAGCTTTGGAAAGCAGACACGATTGATACAAATACAATGGAATTACCAGGGACAGTCGTAAAAATTGAAACAGATTATTTTGTTGTTCAAACTGGTTTGGGAGAAGCTATCCGAATTGATGAGATACAGCCGGCTGGGAAGAAAAAAATGTCTGCAAATGACTATTTGCGAGGCGTAGGTTCTAAATTGCGAATAGGAGACAAATTTGAATGACAAAAAAGAATGAAAAAATATGGACAGGTAATGTAAGAGATGCAGCATTAACTATACTAATGGCTGTTGAAAAACAACAAGCTTATAGTAACTTGTTGCTACATCAAACAATTGAAAAGTATGACATTGAACCAAAAGATCGAGCCTTATTAACCGAGTTAACTTATGGAACGCTTCAACATAAAATGACATTAGATTACTACCTTCAGCCCTTTATAAAAGGTAAGCTGGATGACTGGGTTAGACAACTTCTTCGATTGTCCTTATATCAAATACACTATTTATCGAGAATTCCAGACCATGCAGCTGTAAATGAAGCGGTTAACATTGCTAAGCGAAGAGGACATAAGGGAATTTCCGGTGTAATTAATGGTATTTTACGCTCGATCCTTCGAGAAGGCGTCCGTTCCACGGAAGAGATTCAAGACAAGGTAGAGAGACTTTCTATCGAGACTAGTCACCCAATGTGGATGGTGAAACGATTTATTTCCGAATATGGTTTTGAAACAACTGAGCAAATGCTTAAAGAAAATAACGAGCCTCCTGTGACTACTTTACGTGTTAATTTATTCAAGCGAACAGTAGAACAAGTTATGCATTTAATGACTCAAGAAGGATATGTCGTGGCAAAGAGCGAAGTTATTCCAGAGTGTATTTATTTGTTCAATGGCCAAGCAGCTAAAACGACAGCTTTTCAAAAAGGTTTTGTTACCATTCAAGACGAAAGCTCTATGATCCCGGCCTATGCTCTTCAAGCAGAACCAGGAATGACCGTATTAGACATGTGCTCTGCACCAGGCGGAAAAACGACACATATAGCTGAAAAAATGAAAAATACTGGAAAGCTTGTAGCGATGGATATTCACCAGCATAAATTGAAATTAGTAAAAGAAAATGCTGAAAGACTAGGCTTTAGTTTTATTGAAACAGTTGAAAAAGATGCACGCCAAGCGTCAGAGTTATTTCCAGAGCAAACGTTTGACCGTATTTTAGTTGATGCTCCTTGTAGTGGTCTAGGGGTCATGAAAAGAAAGCCTGACATTAAATATACGAAAAGTGAAAAGGATTTCGATTCACTGAAGCCGATACAACTAAAATTATTAGACGAAGCATATACACTTTTAAAGCCAAATGGTTTAATAGTTTATAGTACGTGTACAGTGGACCGTGAGGAAAATGAAGGTACGGCCAAGTTATTTATGGAAAAACATCCAGATATGGAACTAAAAAGTTTTCCAGACGTTGTAAAGAATATAAAGCAACAAGAAGAGGATGGTATGTTACAGCTGTTTCCTCAAGACCTGAGAAGTGATGGATTTTTTGTGGCAGTTTTTCAAAAAAAGAGCTGATTGCAACGGGCTCTATCTATGAAGAGGTGAAGGGATAAATGAGGTTCGTTGTTAAAACTGATGTAGGCTTGAAAAGAACCATTAATGAGGATCGTGTAGGTGTATTTAAACGTGAGGATGGTCGTATTTTAGCTGTTGTAGCGGACGGAATGGGTGGTCATAATGCTGGAGATGTAGCTAGTGAGATGGCTATTACTGAGTTCGAAAAGTATTTTCATGCTTACAATCCTTCTGTTGTTCCAGCAAAAGATTGGTTAATGTACACGTTTCAAACCATTAACCAACTAATCGCCCAACATTCATCCTCTAATACAGGGTGTGAGGGTATGGGAACAACTTTAATTGCAGGTTTGTTTGAAAACAGCAAAGGGATTATAGCTCATATTGGGGACAGTCGCGTTTATCAAATTACACAAAACTTGGTTCGGCAAATTACAAGAGACCATTCTTTTGTAAATGTCTTACTCGACTCTGGGGAGATAAATGAAGAACAAGCAAAAACACACCCTATGAAGAATGCAATTATGAAAGCAGTCGGAACCGAACGAACTATTCACCCTGATTTTTTTGAAGTAGAATTTGCAGCGAATTCATATTTTCTTTTTTGCACAGATGGTTTAAGTAACAAAATAAGTGAATCCTATATACAGCACTTACTATACTCAAAGAAATCTCTTTACGAAATGGGAGATGAATTAGTAGAGGAAGCTAATAAGTCAGGCGGAGAAGATAATATATCCCTGATCTTGTTAACAAATAAGGATGAGGAGGTGTAAGGATGTTAATCGGCAAAAGAATTAGCGGCAGGTATAAGTTGCTAGAGATGATTGGTGGAGGCGGCATGTCCAACGTATATTTGGGACATGATATGATCTTAGACAGAGACGTCGCAATTAAGGTTTTGCGATATGATTTTTCTAATGAAGAAGAACTGCGTCGTCGCTTTCAGCGAGAAGCACTTTCTGCCACAAGCCTTACTCACCCTAATATAGTTAATATCTACGACGTAGGAGAAGATGAAGATATTCACTATATAGTTATGGAACATGTTAAAGGTGAAACATTAAAACAATACATACAGCATAATGCCCCGGTTTCGCCCGTTAAAACAATTACGATTATGAAGCAGCTAACTTCGGCTATTTCTAATGCACACAATAATCATATTATTCATCGGGATATAAAACCACAAAATATTTTATTGGATGAACAAGAAAATGTGAAAATAACTGATTTCGGCATAGCGATGGCTTTAAGTGCGACTTCCTATACACAAACTAACTCCGTTTTAGGAACCGTGCATTATTTGTCTCCAGAACAAGCCCGTGGCGGTACTGCTACTAGGGAATCGGATATTTATGCGCTAGGAATTGTGTTGTTTGAGTTATTAACTGGACAGCTTCCTTTTTCAGGAGAGTCAGCTGTATCCATTGCATTGAAGCATTTACAGGCGGAAACTCCATCGGTTAGAGCTATCAATCCAGTCATACCACAAAGCCTAGAAAATGTTGTCCTAAAGGCAACTGCAAAAGATCCTAGAAACAGGTACCGTTCTGCAGAGGAAATGGAAAGAGACTTATCAACTGCCATGTCACCAGAAAGGTCCAATGAACCAAAATTTGTTGTTCCTGTAGACGATGGAGCTACGAAGGTTCTTCCGGTTATTAAAGAGCCTGTTTCTTTTGAAGATGTTGCAGAAACTAAAAAATTACAAACGGAGGATAAGCCTCCTGAACAAACAAAACCAAAGAAGAAAAGAAGTAAATGGAAAATAATAACAGGGATAATAGCTGGCCTGATCTTGCTAGCATTAATCATCATCGTAGCTTTCCCTGGGTTGTTTAAACCGGACAAGATAGAAGTTCCTCCTGTAGCTGGCTTAGCAGTCGAGGATGCTATAAAGCTACTTGAGTCAGAAGGCTTTATCATTGGAGAACAAATTTTAGAATTTGATGATGAGGTCGAAAAAGATCATGTCATAGGTACAACACCAGAAGAAGGAAAAATGCGTGACGTAGAAACTGAGGTAGATATAATTGTATCCCAAGGGAAGGAAACTTCTGTAATGGGTGACTACGAAAATCAGGATATCACCCAGGTTATAGCTTTGCTTGAAAAACAAGGCTTTAAAATTGAGGAAGATAAAATCTACTCTTCTACAACGGCGGGTACCATTTTAAAGCAGGAGCCTGAAGCTGGACAAGAAATAATTCCAGAAGAAACAGTTGTCCGTTTTCAAGTAAGTCTTGGGCCAGAAATGATTACTTTGAGAGACTTAAGGGAATACAATGAAAAGAATTTAAACGAATATGCAACAAACTCTGGATTAAAGGTCGTTAAAACAAAAGAAGTAAACCACGATACAATTCCTAAAGGAGCAGTTGTAGAACAATCTCCTGGGCCAAACTCGAAAGTGGCAAAGGGAAGTACGGTTCAGGTAGTGATTTCTTCGGGGCCAAAAGCTAAGCCAACTAAGACGTTTGTAAGAATTGTGCCAATTCCTTATTTGGAGCAAGAACTTGATGGTGAAGGGGAAGAAGGAGAAGATGAGGAAAATCCTGAACAGGAAGTTGTTCCTCAAATAATTCAAATTTACATTCAAGACAAAACGCATAAATTTACAGACCCTCCAGTTGAAGAGTTTGAAATTACATCGGCAGTAGAGAAAAAGATTTCACTAGAAATTGTGGAAGGCGAGGCTGGCGGATATCTTATTAAAAGAAATCAAGAGGTACTCGAACAGAAAACAATAAAATATGAAGATATAGATTAGGGAGGCATAGGATGCCAAATGGTCAAATAAGAAAAGCACTTAGTGGTTTCTATTATGTATATGATAATGGTAAAGTGATTCAATGTAGAGGGAGAGGGGTCTTTAGAAATAGAGGCGAATCTCCTCTAGTTGGTGATTTTGTTGACTATACAGTCGAGGGAGAGAACGATGGTACTATAACTGTCATCCACGAAAGAAAAAATAACTTAGTTCGTCCACCGATATCGAATATTGATCAGGCCATTTTAGTTTTTTCTATTAAAGAACCAGACTTCAATACGATATTATTAGACCGTTTTCTAGTAGTGCTAGAATCCTTTTACATTGAGCCAATCATATGCTTGACGAAAAGTGATTTGATGGATACTAAGATGGAACAAACAATGAAGGATTATATCAACGATTATGAAAATATTGGTTATGAAATATTAATGACCTACAAGGATGATCCAGATTTTAACGATAAAATAACCCCTATTTTAAAAGGGAAAACCACTGTACTAGCAGGACAATCAGGGGTAGGGAAATCTACTTTATTAAATACAATTCTCCCTTCCTTAGATTTAAAAACAGGAGTCATATCGGATGCTTTAGGACGTGGGAAGCATACAACCAGACATGTAGAACTAATCGAGGTTTGTGATGGGCTTCTAGCTGATACCCCTGGTTTTAGTTCTTTTGAATTTGATTTAATGGAAAAAGAAGAGCTCTCTAGTTGCTTTCCTGACTTTGTAAAACGACAGGACGAATGTAAGTACCGTGGGTGCCTACATGTTAATGAGCCAAAATGCGCTGTAAAAAAAGCAGTAGAGCTTGGAGAAATTAAAGAATACCGATACAAACATTATTTACAATTTTATGAAGAAATAGTAGATAGAAAGCCGAGGTACTAACTTATGGTAAAGATTGCACCTTCTATTTTAGCAGCAAATTTTGCAAAACTTGGGGAAGAAGTATTAGAGGTAGAAAAAGCTGGAGCTGAGCTTATTCATATAGATGTGATGGATGGTCATTTTGTTCCAAACATAACGATGGGACCGATTGTCGTAGAGGCTTTGCGACCACTTACTAGCCTTCCATTGGATGTACATCTTATGATTGAAAATGCAGATCAATATATTGAGGCATTTGCTAAAGCTGGAGCTGATTATATAACAGTTCACGTGGAGGCTTCACCACATCTTCACCGTACAATTCAGCTGATTCGTTCATTTGGAGTGAAGCCAGGAGTTGTGTTAAATCCACATACGCCTATCGAATCAATTATGCATGTATTAGAGGATGTTGATATGGTTTTATTTATGACTGTCAACCCTGGATTTGGTGGTCAGAAATTTATACATTCGGTTATTCCTAAAGTAAAACAACTTTCTCAGATTATACAGGAAAGAAATCTTTCTATTGAAATTGAGATTGATGGAGGAGTCAACGAGGAGACAATTATTCCTTGTGTGGAAGCAGGAGCAACTATTTTAGTCGCTGGATCCGCTGTTTATAATGCACCTGACAAAGGAAAGGCACTTCAAAGAATAAAAGCTGCAGGATTGAGTGTGGCTTCAAAATGAAGCGTGTCTTCATCTGCGCAGGTGGTCCTGTAGAGGAAGTTGTTGATCTTAGACAGCTTCCTTTTTTACAAGAGGAAACAATCTTTATTGGGGCTGATAGAGGTGCCTATCATTTGCTGAATGCTGATATTATTCCAACTGAGATTATTGGAGATTTTGATTCTATTAGTTATAAAGAGTTGGATACACTACGTAAACACGTGACACATGTATCTATAATGCCTTCTGAGAAGGATGAGACAGATACGCGTTTGGCTTTATTAGAAGCAATGAAATATAAACCAAACGAAGTTATTTTAACCGGTGTAAGTGGTTCTCGTTTGGATCACTATCAAGCAGCTCTTCATGATGTATACCACTTTCAACGATTGCATCCTGAAGTCTCCTTTTATATCCAGAACAATAAAAATAAGCTTCAATTTCTACTTCCAGGAACACATAAAATAGATCAACAAGAATACAAATATATATCTTTTTATCCTTTTGGTGAAGGACTGGAAGACGTTACACTAGACGGATTTTTGTATAATGTGGAAGAAGAACCAATAAATTATGGCCATGCAAAGTTTACTAGTAATGAACAAGTAGAGCGAACAAGTACTATCTCCTTTAAGTCAGGCATATGTTTAATGATAAGAAGCAGTGACTAAAAGGGAGGAAATTCGTGTGAAGGTCTACACATTTAAATTACCTAAATCTGTTAGTAGTTTAATGAAGGTTTGTATTCGTCTTTTTAAAAAGGATGAGGAAAAAAAATAGTTTTAAAAAGAAATAATGCCAGGTCGACAATTTGTCGGCCTGGCATTAATTATGAGAGCGATTATACGCGCTCAATTTTTCCTGATTTTAAAGCTCTAGCAGAAACCCATACGCGTTTAGGTTTACCGTCTACAAGAATACGGACCTTTTGAAGGTTTGCCCCCCATGTACGCTTAGTAGCGTTCATTGCGTGAGAACGAGCATTACCAGAACGAGCTTTACGCCCAGTGATTGCACATACTTTTGGCATTATAATTTCCTCCTTTAAAAAAGAAGCTGAAAGATTTTCAGTTCGATATTTCACATACTTTAATAATTTACCACAGACTCTTTTGATAAGCAAGTATATCAAGAAAAAAACCTTTACACTATAAAATAACAGTTTAGCTTCAGTAGTTACTTGCAGTGTCGGGGTTTACATAGTTACTATAGTAACAGATGGCGTTTGTACTGGAAAAATATTTTACTAAAAAATAACTTCATAAATGAATTTAAGAAACTAAGAGGTTTCAGGTTACTTGAAAAATAAGATAAAAAAGCAGGAGAAGAAATTGCTGATTTTCACTTTCTGCTTGATGAGCAATATGGATGCCCGTCATTAGCATACTCGAAAGCAATTCTGAATTATTTTTATTCAAGTCATAGAGCACCTTATTGCTATAATTACAGGTTGTATAGAAAATAACGTATAATGTATAAATCAAACCATCTTTTTTTTGAAAAGGAAGCGCTAAATAAAAACCACTTTTGCAAAAAGTAGACGAATAGAAACGTGTCTTTTATAATTTTAAAGGGTGTAGTACAATAAGGGATAGTCAAAAAGGACTTGGGAGGTTTCAACATGTCAATAGAATTAACAAATGAATTTGGGCACATTGATATATCACAAGATACTATTGCTCAAATTGCAGGCGGAGCAGCGATTGAATGCTATGGAATTGTTGGTATGGCATCAAAGCATCAAATCAGAGATGGTTTAACAGATATATTAAGAAAAGAGAACTTTACAAAAGGTGTAATTGTTAGACAGGAGAAAGATGATTTACATATCGATATGTATATAGTTGTAAGTTACGGAACAAAAATTTCTGAGATCGCTTATCAAGTCCAGTCTAAAGTTAAATACACGCTAAATAAATCTCTTGGTATGTCGGTGAAATCCGTAAATGTTTACGTACAAGGAGTTCGCGTGGCAAACGTGTGATTAAGGAGAGAAAACAATGAAATCAATCAATGGTAATCAATTTGCGGATATGGTCAAGATGGGAGCACATCATCTTTTCCAAAACGCTGACTATGTCGACGCATTAAACGTATTCCCTGTACCCGATGGTGATACAGGCACAAACATGAATCTTTCAATGACTTCAGGGGCTAAAGAGACAGCTGCTCATACTAGTGAGCATATTGGCAAAACAGCTCAAGCATTGTCCAAAGGTTTGCTAATGGGTGCTCGAGGAAACTCTGGAGTTATTTTATCGCAACTTTTTAGAGGCTTTGGAAAGTCGATTGAGCAGCATGCAACCTTAGATGCAAAACAATTTGCCCAAGCTTTACAGTATGGAGTAGAAACAGCTTACAAAGCTGTTATGAAACCAGTTGAGGGCACTATTTTAACTGTAGCAAAAGATTCAGCTAAAAAAGCAGTGGAAGCTAGTGAAACAATTACAGATATATCAGAACTAATGGCAGTTGTTGTAGAAGAGTCTAAACTATCACTAAACAGAACTCCAGATCTATTACCTGTTTTGAAAGAAGTAGGCGTAGTTGATAGTGGCGGACAAGGCTTAGTATTTGTTTATGAAGGTTTCCTTGCAAGCTTAAAGGGAGAAGCTCTTCCTGAGAGAACAATTAGTTCCTCTATGGACGATTTGGTTAGTGCTGAGCATCATAAAAGTGTTCAAGGATATATGGATACTGCTGACATTGAATTTGGTTTCTGTACAGAGTTCATGGTCCGTTTTGAAGAGGGCAAGAAAGCCTTTATCGAAAATGACTTCCGTAATGATTTAAGCGAATATGGTGACTCACTTTTAGTTATCTCGGATGATGAGATTGCTAAAATTCATATCCATTCTGAAACACCAGGTGAAGTCTTAACTTATGGTCAACAATATGGTGATTTAATTAAAATTAAAATTGAAAATATGCGTCAACAGCATACAGATATCGTAGGTGAAGGCCATTCTTCTAATACTGCTAAGAAAGCAGAAGTTCATCCTTATGCAGTAGTAACAGTTGCAATGGGAACAGGTGTCGCTGAATTATTGAAGAGTCTTGGAGCTTCAGCAGTGATAGAAGGTGGTCAGACAATGAATCCTTCTACTGAAGACATTGTAAAGGCGATTGAGTCTGTAGGAGCTGAGCGTGTACTAATCCTTCCTAATAACAAAAACATCGTAATGGCTGCTGAACAAGCTGCAGAGGTTCTAGGGATTGAGGCTGCGGTAGTGCCTACAAAAACAATTCCTCAAGGAATGGCAGCGATTTTAGCGTTTAACGCTCAAGCGACTGTTCAAGAAAACCAAAAGAATATGACCGATGCTTTTGCTCACGTTAAAACTGGTCAAGTTACTTTTGCTGTACGTGATACGTCAATTGACGGTGTAGAGATTAAAAAAGATGATTTTATGTCTTTAGCTGAAGGTAAAATTATACTTTCACAGCCATCTAGAGTGGAAGCTGCAACAAAGCTAGCAACAGAATTGATTGACGAGGATTCTGAAATTGTGACAGTTATTTACGGAGAAGATGTCACGGAAGAGGAAGCTGGGAAATTTGCTTCGTTTATTGAAGAGACCTTCGAAGATGTGGAAGTAGAGCTTTATAATGGTAAACAACCATTGTACCCATATATTTTATCAGTAGAATAAAACTAGTAATACTCCGCGTGGGAGAAATCCCACGCTTTTTTTTTAGCAAGAAATTTCAGAGTTCTTTGTAATCCTTTCGTACAATACTTTTGTTTAAAGTTCCCTAAAAGTGTAAAATAGAAATATCAACATGAAAGTGAGGTCTGTCAAATGAAATTTAAGTCTGTTTTTGACATTATTGGACCCGTTATGATTGGACCGTCCTCTTCCCATACTGCTGGAGCAGCACGAATAGGAAGGGTAGCAAGAGATTTATTTGGAAAGCAACCTACTTGGGCAAAAATCCATCTTTATGGCTCTTTTGCCGAAACATATAAAGGCCATGGTACAGATGTGGCGATCATCGGTGGCTTATTGGACTATGATACCTTTGATGAGCGTATTAAAACGTCGTTTAGTGAAGCAGAAAAGGTCGGTCTAACCTATGAGTTTATACCCGAGACAGGACATACTGAGCATCCGAATACAGCTAGAATTGTATTAGGAGACGACGAACGTGAAATGTCGGTGGTTGGTATTTCTATTGGTGGCGGGAAAACAGAAATAACAGAGCTAAATGGTTTTCCGTTAAGATTGTCAGGCAACTTGGCTGCGATATTAGTTGTTCACAATGACCGTTCGGGATGTATTGCAAGCGTTGCCAATTGTTTAGCTAAGCACAATATTAATATCGGTCACATGGAAGTTTCTCGAAAAGAGAAAGGAAATATGGCATTGATGGTAATTGAAGTGGATCAAAATGTTAGTAAAGATATTTTAGATGAAATTACAACTCTACCTAACATAACGAAGGTTACGAGAATTGTAGATTAAGGAGGGTTATGATGGAAGTCTTATTTCGCAATGTGCGAGAATTAGTAGAAAAAGCTGAAAAAGAAAATAAGCTTATATCTGAGATTATGATAGAACAAGAAATTCTTATTACAGAACGCACTCGTGAAGAAATCATGTCACAAATGGATCGTAATCTGACAGTTATGGAAGAAGCAGTAGAAAAGGGACTAAAGGGAGTTCGTTCCACTTCTGGATTAACTGGTGGAGACGCTGTTCTTTTGCAAGCTTATATGAAAAAGGGGAATTCCCTTTCTGGAGAACTGATGCTAGATGCTGTAAGTAAAGCTGTAGCTACGAATGAAGTAAATGCGGCGATGGGAACTATTTGTGCTACACCTACAGCGGGCTCGGCAGGAGTAGTCCCAGGAACTCTATTTGCGGTAAAAAACAAGCTGAACCCGACTCGTGAGCAAATGATCAGATATTTATTTACAGCAGGGGCATTTGGATTTGTTGTAGCGAACAACGCTTCTATATCTGGCGCTGCAGGAGGCTGCCAGGCAGAAGTTGGATCAGCGGCTGGTATGGCTGCCGCGGCGATAGTAGAGATGGCTGGAGGGACTCCTGCCCAAAGCTCTGAGGCATTTGCTATAACTTTAAAAAATATGCTTGGATTAGTATGCGATCCAGTTGCAGGGCTAGTAGAAGTACCATGTGTGAAAAGAAATGCGATGGGAGCCTCTAATTCCTTAGTGGCAGCAGATATGGCACTCGCGGGGGTAACAAGTCGTATTCCTTGTGATGAAGTAATCGATGCTATGTATAAAATAGGCCAAACGATGCCAACAGCATTAAAAGAAACTGCTCAAGGAGGCTTAGCTGCTACACCAACAGGAAAATGGCTAGAAGCTAAAATCTTTGGTGGGGCTGTGGTCAGCAGTGGAAAATAAGAGAAGCAGTTTAGTTACTTCTCTAAAGGGTGTAGGTGCAGGAACAGCTAAAGCCTTAGAGGAACTAGGAATAGTTACACTAGATGATTTAGTAATGACCTTTCCTTATAGGCATGAGGATTTTCGATTAAAAAACCTAGCAGAAACTGCCCATAATGAGAGAGTAACTGTAGAAGGAAGGGTCGAAAGTGAACCTTCTCTTCTTTTTTTAGGAAAAAATAAATCCAGACTGCAGGTTCGATTGTTGGCAGGCCAGCATTTGATCAAGGCTGTTTTTTTCAATCAAGCTTATTTGAAATCTAAAATAACTCCAGGTTCTGTCATTACTGTTACTGGTAAATGGGATAGAGGACGACAAGTTATTAATGTTTCGACGTTCTCAGTAGGACCAAAGACAGACCAACAGGATTTTGAACCTGTCTATTCGTTAAAAGGCTCCATAAGCCAGAAAGTTTTTAGAAGATTTATGCGGCAGGCGTTAGATGAGTTAAAAGGGGATATCATGGATCCTTTGCCGGAGTCTATCCGCTCGATGTATAAATTGCCTGAAATGGTGGAGGCTCTCGAGGGAATTCACTTCCCGCTGGATGCTGAACATTCCAAAAATGCTAGAAGACGGTTTGTTTACGAGGAATTACTTAACTTCCAGTTGAAAATGCAGGCCATTAAAAAGGTACGCAAAGAACAAAATGTTGGAAATGGCGTTTCCTTTGATAATGAACGAGTGAAAAAGCTAATTGAATCCTTACCTTATGAGTTGACTGATGCACAAAAGAGAGTAGTTAATGAGATTTGTCGTGACTTGAAAGCACCTAATCGAATGAACAGACTTTTGCAGGGAGATGTAGGCTCAGGGAAAACTGTAGTTGCTGCAATCTGTTTATATGCCGTCATAACGGCAGGTTATCAAGGTGCTTTGATGGCTCCGACGGAAATTTTGGCGGAGCAACATGCAGCTTCCTTAGATGAGTGGCTCTCACCTATTGGTGTAAGAATAGCGCTATTAACTGGCTCTACTAGGCAAAAGGCAAGAAGAATCGTGCTAGAAAATTTAGCAGCGGGTAATATTGATTTACTCATAGGTACACATGCGTTGATTCAACCTGATGTTTCATTTAAAAATCTTGGTTTAGTTATTACTGACGAACAACATCGTTTTGGTGTGGCTCAAAGAAGAGTTTTAAAAGAAAAAGGAGAAAATCCAGATGTACTTTTTATGACAGCGACACCTATTCCGCGCACCTTAGCCATAACAGCTTTTGGGGAAATGGATGTTTCTGTCATTGATCAGATGCCGGCAGGAAGAAAATCCATTGATACTCATTGGATGAAGGAAGATCAGCTTCCTAAACTTATAGGTCGTCTTAAGAAAGAGTTGGCTAATGGCAGACAAGCCTACATCATTTGCCCTCTAATTGAGGAGTCCGAGAAATTAGACGTCCAAAATGCGGTGGATGTTTATAATATGATGTCTTATGAGCTCGGAAAAGATTACTCGGTTGGCTTGATGCACGGACGGCTTCATCCTGACGAAAAAGATGAAGTGATGAGGAATTTTACGGAGGGGCATATTCAAGTATTAGTCTCGACAACGGTAGTTGAGGTCGGAGTAAACGTTCCTAATGCATCCTTTATGATTATATTTGATGCAGAGCGCTTTGGACTAGCGCAGCTACACCAACTACGTGGTAGAGTTGGGCGTGGAGAACACCAATCGTACTGTATCCTTCTTGCTGATCCTAAGACAGAAGAAGGGAAAGAACGAATGATGTCCATGACGGAGACGAATGATGGTTTTGTCTTGGCAGAGAAAGATTTAGAGCTACGAGGACCTGGTGACTTCTTTGGGAAAAAACAAAGTGGATTACCTGAGTTTAAAATAGCAGATTTAGTTCATGATTATCGTGCATTAAATACAGCGAAAATAGATGCCGAGCGTTTATTGGAATCTGAGCACTTTTGGAATTCCGATGAAATGGAAGGTCTACGGAATGCCTTGGTTGACTCTAAAGCACTAGATGGGGAAAGAATTGATTAAAAAGAATGCAAGGATGAACTAAATCATTTCTTGCATTCTTTTTTTATTGTTTATATACTGATATTAGTACCAAGTGCTAAAATGGTGGTGAATAGCTTGAAATATACGAAAAAAGAAAGACAAAGGCTTTTACTAGAAACGCTAGATAAAAACCCTTTTATAACAGACGAAAACCTGGCGGCAACTTTTCATGTAAGCGTGCAAACCATACGATTAGATCGAATGGAGTTATCCATCCCAGAATTGCGTGAGAGGATTAAATCAGTTGCAGCTCATAATTTTGAAGAAGAGGTAAAGTCTCTCCCAATTGATGAGGTTATTGGAGAAATTATAGATATAGATTTAGACAAACAGGCAATATCACTATTAGATATTAAGCAGGACCATGTGTTTGCAAGGAACGGTATTGCACGGGGACATCATCTTTTTGCACAAGCAAACTCATTGGCTGTAGCTGTTATTAATGACGAACTGGCCTTAACTAGAAAATCTAATATTACATTTGTGAAGCCTGTAAAAGTCGGTGATCGTGTTATTGCAAAAGCAGTTGTCCTATCTAATGACACTGAGAAGAAAAATACAGTTATTCAAGTGACAAGTAAGGTAGAAAATGAGACTGTTTTTGTTGGAGAATTTAATATGTATAGAGAAACTATGAAGTAAAAAGGTGTGTAAAAATGAAAATATCGATAGATGCAATGGGCGGAGACAACGCCCCTCATGAAATAGTAAAGGGAGCCTATGAGGCTCTAGAAGCTTTTGACGATTTGAACATTATCTTATATGGTGATGAAAGTAAATTAGAATCACTTGTAACTAAGCATGACCGCTTGACCGTAGTTCATACCGATGAAGTGATTGAAGGAACTGATGAGCCTGTTAGAGCTATTCGTAGAAAGAAAAATTCCTCGATGGTTAAAATGGCTGAATCGGTGAAAAATGGTGAGGCAGATGCATGTGTTTCTGCGGGTAACACAGGGGCTCTAATGGCAGCGGGACTTTTTGTAGTTGGTAGGATAGATCAAGTAGATCGTCCAGCGCTTGCTCCCACCCTCCCAACAATAGACGGGAAAGGGTTTGTAATGCTTGACCTTGGTGCAAATTCAGATGCCAAACCGGAACATTTACAGCAATTTGCTGTAATGGGAAGTGTGTATGCAGAAAAAGTGCGTGGTATTCAAAACCCTCGAGTTGGCCTACTGAATATAGGAACCGAAGACAAAAAAGGAAATGAGCTTACTAAAGCCGCGTTTTTACTGTTGAAAGAGACACCTGTGAATTTTATAGGAAATGTTGAATCTAGAGATCTTTTAAATGGCGTAGCTGATGTAGTAGTAACAGATGGATTTACAGGCAATATGGTATTAAAAACGATTGAAGGTACGGCCGCGGCGATGTTTACCTTGCTGAAAGAAGCTTTTAATACATCGACAAAAACAAAAATATCAGCGTTGCTAGTAAAAGATCAGTTAAAAGGTATTAAAAATAAATTGGATTACTCTGAGTACGGTGGAGCTGGGCTATTTGGATTAAAGGCTCCAGTTATTAAAGCACATGGTTCCTCTAATAGCAGAGCAATTTTTCATGCGATCAGACAAGCACGGACAATGGTAGAAAATAATGTTTCTGAGATTATTTACACTACATTACGAAAGGAATCTTCCGATGACTAAAATTGCTTTTATATTTCCTGGACAGGGGTCTCAATCAGTAGGGATGGGGCAACAGCTAATAGAAAACAACAGTGAAAGTAAAAAGATTTATGAATCAGCAGATCAAAAATTAGGTTTTTCTTTATCAGATATTATGTTGAATGGACCGGCTGAGGAGTTGACTAAAACCTACCATGCACAGCCTGCTTTACTTACAACCAGTACAATGATTGCAAAATTATTAATCGAGGCTGGAATTACTCCAGATTATACAGCTGGGCATAGCTTGGGAGAATATTCTGCTTTAGTTGCCTCTGGGGCAATTAGTTTTGAGGATGCGGTATTATTAGTTCATAGACGTGGTCTTTTCATGAATGAAGCTGTACCGGCAGGAGAAGGAACAATGGCAGCCATATTAGGATTAGATGCTACTTCTTTAGCTGAGGTAACTCAAAAGGTTACGCAAGCTGGTGACATTGTGCAAATTGCTAATCTTAATTGTCCTGGTCAAATTGTTATTTCTGGTACAGCAGAAGGAGTCAAAAAAGCTTCTGAACAAGCGAAAGAAGCAGGGGCTAAAAGAGCAATTCCTTTAACTGTGAGTGGTCCCTTCCATTCTGAATTAATGAGACCTGCTGCACATAAATTAGATGAGGCAATCAATTCTATTAAACTTTCAACTGCAAAACCTCCAGTAATTTCTAATGTTACGGCGCTTCCTGTAGAGGATGCAGCGGACGTGAAGTCCCTATTGGTCGAACAATTATATTCGCCCGTTCGTTGGGAAGAATCGATTCAACAAATGCTTGATCTTGGTGTCAACGTCTTTATTGAATGTGGTCCAGGTAAAGTGCTGAGTGGCTTAGTAAAAAAAATAGATCGATCTGTTACAACTTATTGTGTATATGACGAGGCTTCCTTCCAGCAAGCCATTACGGAAATAGGAGAGGTTATCAATGGGTAAATTAGAAGGCAAATCTGCAATTGTAACAGGTGCTTCTCGTGGAATCGGTAAGGATATAGCTATTTACTTAGCAAACGAGGGAGCTAAGGTAGTAGTCAATTATAGTGGCAGCAAAGAGAAAGCAGAAGCCGTTGTGGAAGAAATAAAAGCGCGCGGAGGAATTGCCTTTGCTGCTCAAGCTAATATTGACCAAGCCGATGATGTTCAACGTTTAGTCAAGCAAACTTTAGAAGTCTTCGGATCTATTGATATTTTAGTTAACAACGCTGGTATCACACGTGATAATCTAATTATGCGCATGAAGGAACAGGAATGGGACGATGTATTGAATACGAACCTAAAAGGGGTATTTCTCTGCACAAAAGCTGTTACGAGACAAATGATGAAACAACGAAATGGTCGTATTATTAATATAACTTCTATTGTTGGAGTTTCTGGAAATGCTGGACAGGCTAATTATGTTGCGGCTAAGGCTGGTGTCATTGGTCTAACGAAATCTTCTGCAAAAGAATTAGCGAGTCGTAATATAACTGTTAACTCGGTTGCACCTGGATTTATAACTACTGATATGACGGATGCTCTTCCTGAAGAAGTTAAAAGTCAAATGTTGAGCCAAATTCCTTTAGCGAAGTTTGGAAATCCAGAAGACATAGCAAAAGCAGTAGCATTTTTGGCATCAGAGGATGCTAATTATATTACTGGGCAAACGCTTCATGTTAATGGCGGTATGTATATGTAATGACCATCTGTAACTTAATAAGCACGATCTGATGTAAGTATTTATATTTCATGTGAATTAGCCTTTCATAGACTAAAAGTTTTTTGTATAATCATTGAGGGGAGGTGACAAATTTGTCAACAGTTTTAGAACGTGTAACTAAAGTGATCGTTGATCGTCTAGGTGTAGACGAGAGCGAAGTAAAATTAGAAGCATCTTTCCGTGATGATTTAGGTGCTGACTCACTAGATGTAGTGGAGTTAGTGATGGAACTTGAAGATGAGTTCGATATGGAAATTTCGGATGAGGATGCGGAGAATATTTCTACTGTGGGTAACGCAGTTAGCTATATTGAAAGCAAGCAAGGCTAATATTAAATAGTCACCTTTATATATATATTCTTTATATAAAGGTGAATTAAGTTAAATAGCAACAGAGACGTTTTTACTATTCGTATGAATAATTAAAAGCGTCTCTATTTCTTTTTGCACATTGCTATAGAAACAGGTAAACTTAAACAGATAGATGTTAAGTAAGAAAGGCAGATCAGGATGAAAGTAAATAGAAAAAGCAACCACCCTAAAAAAACAGGGTTCCCAGAGAGTGTTAAACAACAGTTTCAAAAATTTCAAAGTCATTTTGAAATCGAGTTCAATAATCCAACATTATTGTATCAAGCCTTTACCCATTCATCTTATGTGAATGAGCATCGACGTAAATTTTTCACCGATAATGAGCGTTTAGAGTTTCTAGGAGATGCCGTATTAGAATTATCTGTTTCTCAATACTTATTCCAGCAATACGAGGTTATGAGTGAGGGGCAGCTTACAAAGCTTCGAGCAGCGATTGTTTGTGAGCCTTCTTTAGTTGTGTTTGCAAACGAATTAGGATTTGGTAAGTATGTGCTCCTTGGAAAAGGAGAAGAGTTAACTGGCGGACGTGAAAGACCGGCACTTTTAGCGGACGTATTCGAAGCATTTATCGGTGCATTATATTTGGATCAAGGATTAGAGGTAGTCGTTTCCTTTTTGGAAAAGATTGTCTTCCCTAAAATCGAAGTCGGTGCTTTTTCGCATGTGATGGATTATAAAAGCCAACTACAAGAAGTCATTCAACAAAAAAACAATGGTGCACTTAGCTATGAAATTGTAGAAGAAAAGGGTCCGGCACATAACCGTACCTTTGTTTCGCGTGTTATTTTAAATACAACGGAACTTGGCGTCGGAATAGGACGTTCTAAAAAAGAAGCAGAGCAACAAGCAGCTAGACTAGCGATACTCGCAATAAAGGATCAAGAACAGGGGGAATAATCGTTGTTCCTTAAGAGATTAGAAATTATAGGATTTAAATCATTTGCAGATCGAGTTGGGATAGATTTTGTCCCGGGAGTAACTGCAGTGGTAGGTCCGAACGGTAGTGGGAAGAGTAATGTTACAGATGCAATCAGATGGGTGCTAGGTGAGCAATCTGCCAAATCACTTCGTGGAACAAAGATGGAAGATGTTATCTTTGCAGGGAGCGATTCAAGAAAGGCGTTAAACTTTGCAGAGGTTACCTTAATATTAGACAATTCTGATCGTCGTGTTCCATTAGATTTTACTGAAATAAGTGTTACGAGAAGGGTTTACCGGTCAGGAGATAGTGAATATCTTCTAAACAAGCAAACGTGTAGATTGAAAGATATTATAGATTTATTTATGGATTCCGGTCTTGGAAAAGAAGCGTTCTCTATTATTTCACAGGGACGTGTTGATGAAATACTAAATAGCAGACCTGAAGACAGAAGAACGATATTTGAGGAGACCGCCGGTGTCCTTAAGTATAAACAACGTAAGAAAAAAGCAGAATTTAAGCTGATAGAAACGGATGATAACTTAAATCGAGTGCTTGATATTCTCCATGAACTAGATGGTCGAATGGAGCCACTCAAAATTCAATCATCTCTTGCTACAGATTATTTAGAGATGTCTACAGAACTAAAGGATATTGAAATAGCAGTTATTGCTCATGACTTAAATCTTTTTGTCCAAGAAAGTACAGATCTACATAATCAGCTTCAACAAATAGAAGAGCAAAAAACAGCGCTTTTGACGAAGATTAGTAATGCAGAGTCAGATATTTTATCCATAAGAAGAACCATTAGTTCTACAGATGAAAAGCTAGACAAGGAACAGACTGAGTTACTGGAGGTAAGTTCTGAATTAGAACGTCTAGAGGGAAGAAAACTGTTGCTTGCTGAGAAAAAACAAAATGCTAGTCAGCAAATATCGCAGTTAAGAAGAGCTTTGGAAGAAGAAAAGACGAGACTTCAAGTACTTGAAAAACAGCTAGAAGAAAATATTTCTTCTAGCACTAAAAAGAAACTGTCATTAAAAGAACTTCGAGCAAAAAAATTACAAATCGATCATGTTCTTAGTAGGTCAGCTTCAGAGGTTGAAGAGGAAATTGAGACTTTGAAGGGCACTTACATTGATTTGTTAAATGAAGAAGCAACAATGAAGAATGAAATGAAGCATATGGAGCAGCAGCTTCAATTTGAACTAGTGTCTTCTGAGAAAATTATTGAAGATTATCGGGAGATCAAAGACGAGTTAGAAAAGCTTACAAATCGAAAAAAAGAGATAGAGAAGCAGCTGGAAGCATGTCAAAAAGACTTAGCACAAAAGGTGCATGACTTTAAAACAAAGCGAGAATCATCGGAGCATTTAGAAGCCTCTTATGAAGAACAGCAAACGTTGCTTCAAAAAGCCTATCAAATGAAGCATCAAATGCAGGCTAGAAAGGATTCTTTACAAGAGCTTGAATCCGAGTTTTCAGGGTATTTCCAGGGAGTTAAGGAAGTATTAGTTGCTCGTGATAAAAAAGAGCTCAAAGGGATTCATGGCGCAGTAGCTGAACTAATCCAAATTCCATCTAACTATATGAATGCAATTGACACAGCTATTGGCCAGCAGTCTCAGCATATTATTACTGATACTAGTCAGGATGCACGTATGGCTATTGATTGGCTGAAAAAGAAAAGAGTTGGAAGAGCTACCTTCCTTCCACTTCAGGTTATGAAGTCGCGTAAATTGAATGAGCAGACGCTGTCTCCGATCAAGGAGCATCCATCTTTTGTGAATACGGCAGACATGCTTGTCAATTACAATACAGACTATAAAATAATCATTGAAAGTTTACTAGGTAATATTATTATTGCAAAAGATTTAAAGGGTGCAAACGAAATGGCGGCACGTCTTCAATTTAGATACCGTTTCGTAACACTTGACGGTGATGTTGTAAATGCAGGAGGCTCCTTGACAGGGGGGTCTGTAAAACAACAGTCATCTGTCTTTACACGAAAAGCTGAGTTAGAGCAATTAAATGATAAGCTTGTAGAACTAGAACAATCCGTACTTCAAGCAGAAAAATCAGTTGCTCATAAAAAACAGCAAGTTCAACAGATTAAAATTGCATTAGAGGAAGCGCGTCTCTCTGGGGAAGCTTTGCGAGAAGAAGAGCATAAACTATTGTCAGAAGACAGAGAATGTGGAGCTATAATTTCTCGTTTAACCAATCGCTTGCTTGAATTTGATGAGGTTCAAACTGAAAAGAATAACCTGCATGAGAATCTAGTTCGTAAAAAAGAACAAACAGCTAAGCGTAGTGCGGAGATTAATGAATCGTTAGCTTCCATTCAAAAAACTATCGATCAACTGCAACTGTTAAAGCAGCAGTCTATGCAAGAAAAAGATAAAGTACAAAATGAACTTGGCGAACTGCTGTCCTCTATTGCTGTAGTAAATGAGCAAGTGACGCAACAAGAGAAAGAAAAGAAACAGCTGGAACAGGATATTCAATATTGTGTTCAAAAAGTTGGTACTTTAGAAAAAGAGATCAGCTGGTTTGAGAATGATGACCAAACAGGTCCATCTCCAGAACAAATTGACCAAATGATTGCCACTAACAAACAGAAAAAAGATTATTTACAGGGGCAAATAACGAAGGACAAAGAGAAAAGAATTGGACTTTCTCAAAGAGTAAACGAATCTGAAGGCCAATTAAAGATGCTACAGCAACATTTAAGTATCTTTTCTAACGACGAGCGTGCATTAGAACTAAGGTTGAGCAAGCTGGAGGTGGAAACTAATTCACTTCAAACACATCTAGAAGAGACGTATGAAATGTCCCTGGATGAAGCAAAGCGAGACTATCCTTTTGACATGGATGAGGAGCTTGCTCGCAAAAAAGTAAAACTATTAAAACGTTCTATAGAAGAGCTTGGACCTATTAACTTAGGGTCTATACAGGAATACGAGCAAGTCAGCGAACGTCACTCGTTCTTAACAGAACAAAGAGAGGATTTGCTTTCTGCTCAAGATACATTGCATGAGGTTATTAAAGAGATGGACGAAGAAATGACTATACGCTTTGAATCTACGTTTAATGACATTCAAAGAAACTTTAAGGTAGTGTTTAGACAGTTATTTGGTGGCGGACAGGCAGACTTAATTTTAACTGATCCTACCTCCATGTTGGATACGGGGATAGATATAGTGGCACAGCCTCCAGGCAAAAAGCTACAGAATCTTTCTTTATTGTCGGGTGGAGAACGAGCGCTAACTGCTATTGCCTTGTTATTTTCAATTCTACATACTCGTCCTGTACCTTTCTGTATCCTGGATGAAGTGGAAGCTGCTTTAGACGAGGCAAACGTTACGCGTTATAGCGACTATTTAAAGAAATTTAGTCATGATACGCAGTTTATCGTCATTACCCACCGTAAGGGTACGATGGAGGGGGCAGATGTACTGTATGGTATCACTATGCAGGAATCTGGGATTTCCAAGCTTGTATCTGTAAAATTAGAAGAAGAATTAGTCACTTAAATAGGAGGTTCTACTGTGAGCTTTTTTAAAAAAATGAAAGAAAAAATGTTGGGCTCTACACCAGAGGCTGAAGAAACAGTTTCGATTACCAATAAATTTAAAGAAGGACTATCGAAAACGCGAAATCAATTTACTTCTAAAGTAAATGATTTAGTAGCAAAATATCGTAAGGTAGATGAGGATTTCTTTGAGGAGCTTGAAGAAATTTTGCTTCAAGCAGATGTTGGATTTGAAACCGTAGTGGAGTTAATGGACAAATTACGTTTTGAGGTTCAGCGTAAAAATATTAAAGATACTGCCGGAATCCAATCTGTTATTTCTGAAAAACTTGTTGAGATATATGAGGCTGGTGATGAGGATCTAACAGAGCTTCACATCGAAGAAGAAGGACTAACAGTTATCTTATTTGTCGGTGTTAATGGAGTTGGTAAAACAACTACTATCGGTAAACTCGCACATCGTCTAAATGGAGAAGGAAAAAAAGTAATGCTTGCTGCTGGGGACACTTTCCGAGCAGGTGCTATTGATCAACTTCAAGTGTGGGGCGATCGTGTAGGTGCAGAGGTTATAAAACAGGCAGAAGGTTCGGATCCGGCTGCTGTTATGTATGATGCTATTCGTGCTGCCAAAAACAGAAAAGCTGATGTGCTTATTTGTGATACAGCAGGTCGTTTGCAAAATAAAGTAAACCTGATGAATGAGTTGGAAAAAATTCACCGAGTTATTACTAGAGAAGTGCCTAATGCTCCGCATGAAGTATTGTTAGCATTAGACGCCACTACAGGACAAAATGCGCTTGTTCAGGCACAGACATTTAAAGAAGTGACCAATGTTACTGGAATTGTGTTAACAAAGCTTGACGGTACTGCAAAAGGCGGTATAGTCCTTGCTATCCGCAATAAGCTACATATACCAGTTAAATTTGTTGGTCTCGGAGAGCAAATGGATGACCTACAGCCATTTGATGCAGAAAAATATGTTTATGGATTATTTGCTGAAGGGTTAGAACTAGAAGAAACATCAGAAGACAAGTAATTTTACTTGACAGTTAAAGCTAGTCTTTATAAACTATTAGATGAACCATTCATGGTAAGGAGAGATGGGAATGATTGAAAAAACGACTCGTATGAATTTTCTCTTCGATTTTTACCAGGCTTTATTGACAGATAAACAACGAAGCTATATGCAGCTTTATTATTTAGATGATTTATCACTCGGCGAAATTGCAGAGGAATATAATATATCCAGACAGGCTGTTTATGACAATATACGTCGCACTGAAATGATGCTGGAAGAGTATGAAGAAAAGTTAAATCTTTTTTCCAAATTCGAAAAAAGACAAGAAACGACTAAACAGCTTATGCAAATAGCAAATGAACAATCATCAGAAGAACTGACTCAACTCATTGAGCAATTAAAAGAATGGGATTAGGAGGCGAGCTTGCATGGCATTTGAAGGTTTAGCTGAGCGTCTCCAAGGGACGATTCAGAAAATCAAAGGTAAAGGCAAAATTTCTGAGGCTGATGTTAAAGAAATGATGCGTGAAGTTCGTTATGCACTACTGGAAGCAGACGTTAACTTAAAAGTGGTAAAAGAATTTGTTAAAAACGTCTCTGAACGGGCTGTTGGGCAAGAAGTGATGAAAAGCTTAACTCCAGGTCAGCAGGTCATTAAAATCGTAAAAGATGAATTGACCCAGCTAATGGGAGGCGAGCAGAGCCAGATCGCATTCTCTTCAAGACCCCCTACTGTTATTATGATGGTCGGATTACAGGGTGCTGGTAAAACCACCACTACTGGTAAACTTGCAAATGTACTTCGAAAAAAGTATAACAAGAAGCCTTTGTTAATTGCTGCGGATATTTATCGTCCAGCAGCAGTGAAACAGCTTGAAACGATTGGAAAACAACTCTCCTTACCAGTATTCCAAATGGGTACGGACATTTCTCCTGTAGAAATAGTGAAGCAGGGTCTTGAGCATGCAAAGGAAGAACATTATGATGTAGTGATTGTCGATACAGCAGGGCGTTTACACATTGATGAAACTTTGATGCAAGAGCTTAAAGATATTCGTGCATTAAAAGAGCCGGACGAAGTGTTCTTGGTTGTAGATGCAATGACAGGGCAGGATGCGGTCAATGTAGCTAACAATTTTAATGACTCTATTGGTATAACAGGGGTCGTACTTACGAAATTAGATGGTGATACACGCGGTGGGGCAGCCCTTTCCATCCGTTCCATTACTCAAAAACCTATTAAATTTGTAGGTATGGGTGAAAAAATGGATGCTTTAGAGACTTTCCATCCAGAACGCATGGCATCCCGTATTTTAGGCATGGGAGACATGATGTCCTTAATCGAAAAGGCTCAAGCTAATGTTGACGAAGAAAAAGCGAAGGAACTGGAAGAAAAGTTCCGTACGCAATCTTTTACGTTCGATGATTTCCTGGAGCAACTAAGCCAAGTGAAGCAAATGGGACCTCTTGACGAGATTTTAAAAATGCTCCCAGGGGCAAATAAAATTAAGGGATTGGAAAATGCGAAAGTTGATGAGAAGCAAATGGATCGTGTCGAAGCCATTATTTATTCAATGACTACGCAGGAGAAAACTAACCCTGAAATTATTAACGGAGCTCGAAAAAAGAGAATTGCTAAAGGATCAGGAACATCTATTCAAGACATTAATAGACTTCTAAAGCAATTTGAAGAGATGAAAAAGATGATGAAGCAAATGACAAATATGCAACAAAAAGGAAAGAAAAAGATGAAAATGCCAGGATTTGATTCTCTTTTTAAGTAATTTTCCTTAAAAAAATAAGGTGTTAAGAAAAAACACTTTACAAACATTTAAAACCTTGATAATATACTATCTTGTGTGAAACTATTCGGAGGTGCAATAAAAATGGCAGTTAAAATTCGTTTAAAACGTATGGGAGCTAAAAAATCTCCTTTCTATCGTATTGTAGTAGCAGACTCTCGCTCACCACGTGACGGTCGTCAAATTGAAACAGTAGGTACTTACAACCCACTTACTAAACCAGCAGAAGTTAAAATTAACGAAGAATTAGCGTTAAAATGGCTTCAAGATGGTGCGAAACCATCTGATACAGTACGTAACTTGTTCTCTGAACAAGGAATCATGGAAAAATTCCATAACGCAAAACTCGGCAAATAATCGGAGGGGACATTGTGAAGCAGCTGATCGAAGCAATCGTTAAACCATTAGTTGATTATCCAGACAAAGTTCAGGTGGTAAAGGACGAAAGTGCAAACCGTATAGTTTACAAACTTTCTGTTCATCCTGAAGATATGGGAAAAGTAATTGGCAAACAAGGCCGAGTAGCTAAATCTATTCGTACAATTGTTTACTCAGCAGCAGGCAGTCACCAAAAGAAAACATATGTCGATATATTAGATTAACTTCACTTGTGAAGCTAATACCTCAGGGAAGAAATTCTAAAGAGGTAAATGTAATATGAGAAGAGGGAGAACACTTTGTTCTTCCTTTTTTGATAGGAGGAATTTATTCAATGGAATGGTACAATGTTGGAAAAATCGTCAATACCCACGGAATTTGGGGAGAGGTTCGTGTCATTTCTACTACTGACTTTCCAGATGAGCGTTATCAGGTAGGAAATGAGCTTGGTCTTTTTAAAAAAGATGGATCTAAACCAATCATCGTTAAAATTACAAGCTACCGTAAGCATAAAAATTTTGATTTGTTAACTTTTGACGGTTATACCTTACTGAAAGATGTAGAAGGCTTTCGTGATGCAACGTTAAAAGTATCTGAGAAGTATCTAACAGAGTTAGAAGAAAATGAATACTACTATCATGAAATTATTGGCTGTACGATTGTTTCTACCGAGGGTGAGACAATTGGAACCGTTACTGAAATACTTCAAACTGGAGCAAATGACGTATGGACTGTGCAGCCGGTCAAAGGGAAGACACACTATATTCCATATATTGAGGATGTAGTGAAAAAAATAGATGTGGATAAAAAAGAAATCACGATTGAGGTACTGGAAGGTTTATTGTCATGATGAAAATTCATATTCTTTCGCTTTTTCCAGAGATGTTCACGGGAGTGTTCAACTCATCTATTTTGAAAAAAGCGCAGGATAAAAATGAGGTATCGATTGATGTAGTGAACTTCCGAGACTATTCTGGTAACAAGCATCATCAGGTTGATGATTATCCCTATGGTGGTGGGGCAGGGATGGTATTAAAGCCAGAACCTATTTTTAACGCCATTGAGGCTCTTCCTCCAAGCTCTAGTGGGAACAGACGGATTATATTGCTCTGCCCCCAAGGAGAACGCTTTAATCAGCAAAAAGCAGAGGAATTAGCGAAGGAAGAGGAGCTTGTTTTTATATGTGGTCATTACGAGGGCTACGATGAGCGAATTAGGGAGCATTTAGTTACAGACGAAATTTCAATTGGAGATTTTGTTTTAACCGGTGGAGAATTAGCTGCTATGACTGTAGTAGATAGTGTTGTGAGATTACTCCCCAATGTTCTTGGCAAAGCCGCTTCCCATGAGCAAGATTCTTTTTCTACGGGCTTGCTAGAGCATCCACATTATACTCGACCAGTAGAATATCGCGGCTACAAGGTTCCAGATGTGTTGCTGTCTGGAAACCATGCAGCTATCGACCAATGGAGAAGAGAGCAGTCTCTTAAACGAACGTTCGAAAGAAGGAAAGACCTTCTAGAAAATGCAGAACTAACAGATACTGAAAAAAGAATGCTTCAATTAAAAGAGTTATAATTTATAATTGCATATAGCCAGTCAATATGATATATTTTACTATGTACTTTTATGTGAAGTACTGATTTTGGGTGTTCCGCTGCAACAGCTATGTGTGTAAGAGCATTCTATATAAGGAGAGAAAATGATGCAAAACATTATTTCAGAAATCACAAAAGATCAATTACGTACAGATCTTCCTACATTCCGCCCAGGTGACACAGTTCGTGTACACGTTAAGGTTGTTGAGGGAACTCGCGAACGTATCCAAATGTACGAAGGTGTTGTAATTAAACGTCGTGGAGGCGGAATTAGCGAAACTTTTACAGTTCGTAAAATCTCTTCCGGTGTTGGTGTAGAACGTACTTTCCCAGTACACACACCAAAAATTGCTAACCTAGAAGTTATTCGTCGTGGTAAAGTTCGTCGTGCTAAATTGTACTACCTACGTGAACTACGCGGTAAAGCTGCTCGTATTAAAGAGCGTCGCTAATAGTGTAAGTAAGGCAAAATTGCCTGATGTGAATGTTGCAGGAAAAAGTGATCTCACTTTTGCTGCAACATTTTTTTCTTTGTGGATAATTATTGTATTTAAGAGAAGTATATAGATTATCTATTTTTAAAGTAGTTGTTAAGATAACCCGTCAGTGTTTTCGAAGTGAGGTAACTAGCAGAACGTATCGGCCAAGAGTAGCAATTAAATACATATACTAATTGGGAAGCGTATAGAAAGTGATCATTGAGATTGATTGGTTTTTTTATAAGCTTTGTTAAAGTTAATGGTGGATTTTGACTAACAATTCTTTTTTATAGTGACTGTAAACATTCAAATCGCTATTAAGAACATAAATAGATTATGAAATTGGGATTGGGTACAGTTTTTCGGCTTTATTTTATGCGAGTAAATTTATAAGCAATTTATCGATGCATCAAAGATGTTCCTTT